>JBAUCP010000001.1:0-4917 GCA_049677625.1 Occallatibacter sp.
GAGAGCGGGCGTCCGGTTCATCCTGCAGAGCAGCGCCGGACGATGAGCTCTCGGATTGCCTGCCGGCGCCGGCGGTCTCGCCGTCCCAGGATGTGCTTGCGGCCCCGGCAAGGTCACGTTCGAGCGCATGTCCGTCGGCCAGCGCAAGAGTCGTATTGTGTTCGATGAGCCTGAGCAGCTCATGATGAAAATCGCTGTTCGCCGTCGCATCGAAAAGAACGGCTGGACCGGAGGCGGAGTTGAGCATTGCAACAATGCTCTCGCGATGCTTCGCGCTCACCTCGCCGCTCTCAGTGCCGGCGCTGAACGCGAGCGGAATGTTGTAGAGATCGGAAGCCCCGTCGGCATAGCCAACCTCAAAGAAGAACAGCGCCAGAGCAATGACGCCGGCACGTTGCGCATCCGTTGCGTTGAAGCCTTTGCCTTCGGCAGCAGGCGGAAGCTCAACCCAGTCGCGCACGCGCACTGACGCAATTCTCCGCGACTTGGCTCCAAACCAGCGTTGCCGCGGCAGCCAGGCGGGCAAAGCAGATTCGAGGAGGTCCGTTCCGCGTTCCGCCAGAAAACCGGCCCAGCCATGGATAGCCGGATCGAGCGCGACGGATAACTCCGGGGCCGGCTCTTCCGCAATTTCATCCTGCATGGGGGGCGGCGCAGAGGATTCCATGACCGGTGTCTGAATCTCCAGCCACAGAAATGAGTACGGCGCAAGCGTCAGCGAATACGGCGCCTCAGTAATCGCTGGAAACGGAACGTAGCCGATCATCTCGACAGGCTGCATCCCGGCAAATCCCGCCAGATCGAGTGAAACGGGCTGCGCGAAACGGCTCAGGTTCGCCACGCACAGCACCGTTTCGTGCGAGCCGTCGCCGCGATCCAGGTCGCGCAGATAGGCAAGAATCTTGCGGTTCGCGGGATTCAGGAATGTCAGCGTACCGCGGCCAAAGACGTGGAAGAGCTTGCGCAGCGCAATCATGTTGCGCGTCCAGTGCAGCAGGCTCGACTGATCGCTCAACTGCGCTTCCACGTTGACCACCTGGTAGCCGTAGATGTAATCCATCACCACCGGGAAGTAGAGCCGCGCCGGATCGCATTTCGAGAAGCCTGCGTTGCGGTCCGATGTCCACTGCATGGGCGTGCGCACGCCGTTGCGGTCGCCGAGATAGATGTTGTCGCCCATGCCCAGCTCGTCGCCGTAGTAGAGAATGGGCGTGCCGGGAAAGCTGAACAGCAGCGAGTTCAACAACTCGATGCGGCGGCGGTTGTTATCCACCAGCGGAGCGAGCCTGCGGCGGATGCCCACATTAATGCGCATGCGCGGATCGGCCGAGTAAGCGAAGTACATGTAGTCGCGCTCGTCGTCGGTCACCATCTCCAGCGTGAGTTCGTCGTGATTGCGCAGGAAGAGCCCCCACTGGCAGTTCTCGGGGATCGGCGGGGTCTGCGCCATGATGTCGGTGATGGGCAGCCGGTCTTCCTGGCGCAGCGCCATGTAAATGCGCGGCATGAGCGGAAAATGAAATGCCATGTGGCACTCATCGCCATCGCCGAAGTAGGGAAGCACATCGGCCGGCCACTGGTTGGCTTCGGCAAGAATGAGCCGGTTCCCATAGCCGGCGTCGATGGCCGCGCGGATGGCCTTCACCACAGCGTGCGTCTCGGGCAGGTTTTCACAGGAGGTGCCGTCGCGCTCGCAGAGATACGGAATCGCGTCCATGCGCAGCGCGTCCACGCCCATATCGAGCCAGAAGCGCATGGCCTTGAGAACTTCTTCGATCACCTGCGGGTTGTCGAAGTTGAGGTCTGGCTGGTGCGAGAAAAAACGGTGCCAGTAGTAAGCATTCGCGGTCTCGTCCCACGTCCAGTTGGACTTTTCCGTGTCCGTAAAGATGATGCGCGCATCCTTGTAGAGCTTGTCGGTATCCGACCAGACGAACATGCCGCGCTGCGGCGAGCCGGGCGGCGCAAGCCGCGCAGCTTTGAACCACGGATGCTGATCGCTGGTATGGTTGATGACCAGCTCGATCATCACCTGCATGTTGCGCTGGTGCGCCGCGTCAAGAAACACCTTGAAGTCGTTCAGCGTGCCATACGACGGATTCACATCGATGTAATTCGAGATATCGTAGCCGTCGTCGCGCAACGGCGAGGGAAAAAACGGCAGAAGCCAGATGCAGGTGATGCCGAGATCCTGCAGATAATCGAGTTTGGAAACCAGGCCCGGAAAATCGCCAATGCCGTCGCCGTTCGAGTCTGCAAAGGCGCGGACGTGAAGCTCGTAGATGATGGCGTCCTTATACCAAAGCGGATCGGTCGCGCTCGCCAGTTTCTTCACGTTCCGGTTCTCCGGGCTGCCTTGCCGTGCATCTTGTGATGCATTGGGCGCCCCTGTTGCCAACCTGCTGTTTCAGCGCCTGTGCTTCAGGTCTGGCGTGTAATGCGAAAGATATGCGCCGGCTGAACATCTGGCCGCAGCGCTACGTAGTTCCAGCGGTCGCGCCATGTGTACTGCGCTCCGGTAAGAAGATCTTCGACAACGAAGCTCTCGTGCCCCGCAATGCCGAGCCGGCCAAGATCGAGGTCGGTCCAGCCTGTCTGTTCGTTCCATGCGTCCAGGTTCGCCGCGACGAGGATCGTGTTTTCGTGGTCTGCCGTCGACTTCGAGTAGCAAAGCAGCTCGGGGTTGTCGATCGAGTGAAAATGGAGCGAGGAGTTGGAGTGCAGGGCGGGGTTCGCGCGGCGAATCCGGTTGAGCATCGTGATGAGTGGAACCAGGGAGCCCGGCGCGTTCCGGTCGCGCTGGCGAATCTCATACTTCTCGCTGTTCAAGTATTCTTCCGATTCTGTCTTGCCTGGCGCCGGCGCCGCCGGAGTGTTCTCCGCGAGTTCGTAGGCCGGACCGTAGATGCCATAGTTTGCCGCCAGCGTCGCGGCCAGAATCACGCGCAGCGCAAACGCCGGCCGCCCCCCCTGTTGAAGCGTCTTGTGCAGAATGTCGGGCGTGTTCGGCCAGAGGTTGGGCCGGAAGAAATCGCCGATGGGCGGCTGCGTAATCTCTTCGAGGTAGCTCTGCAACTCATGCTTGCTGTTGCGCCAGGTGAAGTAGGTATAAGACTGCGTGAATCCTCTCTTGGCCAGCGCGTACATCACGTGCGGCCTGGTAAATGCTTCAGCGAGGAAAATCGCATCCGGATAATTGTTGTTGAGTTTTTCCAGGCACCACTCCCAGAAGGGCAGCGCCTTGGTGTGCGGATTGTCGACGCGGAAGACGCGCACGCCGTGTCCAATCCAGAACTCGAAGACGGAATAAAGCTCGCTCCATAGCCGGCGCCAGTTGGGCGACTCGAAGTTCAGCGGATAAATGTCCTGGTATTTTTTCGGCGGATTCTCGGCATATTGAATCGAGCCGTCGGGCCGGATGTTGAACCAGTTCGGATGGTCGCTGAGCCAGGGGTGGTCGGGCGAGCACTGAAAGGCGATGTCCAGCGCAATCTCCAGGCCCTGCGACTTGGCCGCAGCCACCAGGCGGTCGAAGTCGGCGAAGGCGCCGAGCTGCGGATGGATCGACTTGTGCCCGCCGCAGTCGCCGCTTCCCTTTTCGCCCGCGCTCGCAAACGCTTCTTTGTCGCCAATCGCCCATGGGCTGCCCGGCCCATCCGGTCCGGCGTTCATTGCATTGTTTGGCCCCTTGCGAAACGCGCGGCCAATGGGATGGATCGGAGGCATGTAGACAATGTCGAAGCCCATGCCGGCAATCTCCGGCAGTTGCTTTTCAACATCGGCAAAGGTCCCGTGCTGGCCGGGAATGGGCGAAGTGGAGCGCGGAAACAGCTCGTACCAGGCCGAGAAGCCGGCGCGCTCGCGATCGACCCACACCGGCAACTCCGGCTCGAACTCCGTGGCCAGGCGCAGGTCAGGATAGTTGTCCATGAGACGATGAACGTCTTCGTCCAGCGGATACTCGTACGATGCACGGTTTTGACTGGCCAGCCGGTCGAGCAGTTCAGCCACCTCGGACAATCGCTTTGCATCGATGCCGCGCGCTCGCACCGAGGCCTCACGGACCAGAATGGCGCCCGCGCGAAGCGAGAGTGGAATCTCGCGCAGATCGGGCTGCGCATTGGAAGCGCCGCCGCCGGCCATCTCCGCCTGCGCGCCGAGCCGCTTCTTCAGGTCGGTTGCCCAGGTCCCGAAGCGATCGATCCAGCCCTGCACGGTAAAGCTCCACGCGCCGATCCGGTCAACGAGGAACGTGCCGCGCCACAGATCTTCGCCCTCGGCAATCATCGGGGAAAAGCGCCACCGCCGCTCGCTCTTGTGGCGATAGAGCACGCGCGCCGCAACCAGATCGTGGCCGTCAGCGAAGATGGCGGCAGTAACAGTGACTTCGTCGCCGGTCACGCGGCGAATGGGATGGTTGCCGGCATCGATCTGTGGAGCAACGTCTTCAATCGCAACCCGGTTTCGTCCACGAGCAAACTTCATTCCTTTTGCTCCCCCGCTGCGCACTGCAATGGGACGAACTGAGCGTAGGTGAAGGGATTGAATACGCGCATAACTTGGATGCACACGGCAAAACGCCGCGTATTAGAGACAGATGCACAGAAAGGATGCGGGGTTACTTGCGCAGCGGAGGCGCGCGGGGCGTTGCCGTGTGAATCGGCTCAGGAAATGCTCGCGGGCGCATTTTTTTGAATTAAGTGTTAACGAAAATTCGGGTGGGCGGATTCAAGCACCAAGTGCGGGTGCCCCATCCTTTGCGCGTCTTCCGCGCAAAGGGTGGGAGAGCACAGATCTCAATCTTGACCGTAAACATTCAAACCGAAAATGCACTAGTATCGTGACTTGGTGATTTTGTAATCGTACCCATGATCTTGGGTGCCCCAGGTCTCGCTTTGGAGACCTGGGAAACCACAA
>JBAUCP010000002.1:0-3613 GCA_049677625.1 Occallatibacter sp.
GGACGACGCCGACATCGTAGTGCGACATGATGGCGTCCAGGTCATGTGAGTTCCACGCTGCGATCCATTGATGCGCAAATACTTCGGCATCCAACTCTCTCGTCATTGAAGCGATTATATCGACCAGGTCCCAGCCTCAGCGCACGTAGGTATAGGTCCCGCACAGATTCGACGAATTCGTGATCGCGTCGAACGTAAATACCGGCACATCGGTCCCGGAGAAAAATGCGGCCTTGAGCGTTCTGCCAGAGACGTAAGCCGCCATCCACCGGGTTTGTTCTGTTCCGCAGAGCGTGTTGCGGTGCAGGAGCTTGAGGGCCGCCGGCACATTGAGCCGGTAGAGCGTGCCGGAGCCGGCAGTATTCACATCTTCATCGAAAACCGCGCTCACCTCTGCCGGCTTCAGAGTCTGGGCCAGCGCAATCGGGAATGAGCTGAAGTTGATGGTGAGCTTTGAATCGGAGAACTGAATATCGCCCGTAATGTTGGCCGCAGCGCTGCTGGAAGCCCGCCAAGGGCCCTTGATCTCCTGCTGCGCCGCGCAGTGGATCGCGCTGGTCAGCACCAGAATCGCGGCCACTGCAATCGAGAACTTTTGCAATCTAGAGACTCCATGAATGATTTTGTAGAAAAGACGGGGCTAGTAGCATGACCGCGTAGATTTGTGGTTTCCCAGGTCTCAAAAGCGAGACCTGGGGCACCCAAGATCATGGGTACGATTACAAAATCACCAGGTCACGATACTGTCGTGCCTTCCGGACACAGTAACTGCGGAACCGGTATCGCCCCGGCCTTCGTGCATTCTGACTGCCGCTTAAAGCTGGTTCATGTTCTGCAGGAACTCGGCATTGTTGCGGACTTTTTCCAGGCGGCTGATGAGCACCTCCATGGCTTCCACAGGAGACAACGGGTTGAGCACCTTGCGCAGCACCCAGATGCGGGGGAGTTCGTCCTTGGGAATCAGCAGCTCTTCCTTGCGGGTGCCGGAGCGCTGGATGTCGATGGCCGGGAAGACGCGCTTGTCCACCAGCTTGCGGTCAAGGATGATTTCCATGTTGCCGGTGCCCTTGAACTCTTCGAAGATGACTTCGTCCATGCGCGAGCCGGTGTCAACGAGAGCGGTCGCAATAATGGTCAAAGATCCGCCTTCCTCGATGTTGCGTGCCGCGCCGAAGAAGCGCTTGGGGCGCTGCAGCGCGTTCGAGTCGACGCCGCCCGAGAGCACCTTGCCCGACGGCGGCACGATGGTGTTGTAGGCGCGGGCCAGACGGGTGATGGAGTCGAGCAGGATGACGACGTCGCGCTTGTGCTCGACCAGTCGCTTGGCCTTCTCGATGACCATTTCGGCCACCTGGACGTGGCGCGCGGCGGGCTCGTCGAAGGTGGAGCTGATGACTTCGCCCTTCACCGAGCGCTGCATGTCGGTAACTTCCTCGGGGCGCTCGTCGATGAGCAGGACGATGAGCACCACCTCGGGATGGTTCGACGTGACGGAGTTGGCGATGGACTGGAGCAGCATGGTCTTGCCGGTGCGCGGCGGGGCGACGATGAGTCCGCGCTGGCCTTTGCCGACCGGGGTGAGCAGGTCCATGACGCGTCCGCTGACGGCCTCGCGCACGGTCTCCATCTTGATGCGCTCCTGCGGATAAAGGGGCGTGAGGTTGTCGAAGAGGATCTTGTTGCGCGTCTCCTCGGGCGACTCAAAGTTGATGGCCTCGATCTTGACCAGCGCGAAATACTTCTCGCCTTCGTGGGGCGGGCGCACGTTGCCGGAGATGGAGTCGCCGGTCTTGAGGTCGAACTTGCGGATCTGCGAGGGCGAGACGTAGATGTCGTCAGGGCCGGGGAGATAGTTGTAGTCGGGCGAGCGAAGGAAGCCGTAGCCGTCGGGGAGAATCTCCAGCACGCCCTCGGCGAAGATGTGGCCTTCTTTTTCGCTCTGCGCCTGGAGGATCTTGAAGATCAGATCCTGCTTGCGGAGACCGCTGGTTCCGGGGATTTCAAGGGTTCGTGCGATGCGGCTCAGTTCTGTGATGTTCTTTTCTTTAAGTTCTGCGATGGTCATGTTCACCTGCGATAGGGCGGGATGTGAGTGCGGGGATGCGGAAGGGAAAGTGACTCCGGGGGTTTAACAGGCGGGCTTTCGGTAATACATCCGGCACAAACCGGGCTTCGAGCATCACCCGAACTCGTCGGGGGTATCGAAAATACCGGGGAAGAAAAAGTCGATTGGGACGGGGGATAGCCTTGAACCGATGCCTGAGACGACGCGTGCCTAAAAAGGCGCCGTTATGCGGCGCGACGCCTTTCGAGATGCTCCGATGCCCGCGCATCCTGGGACATCAGGGAGCCTGGGTTGGTGTTGTGAAAGCGGCCCAGAACTTCATTGGTCGTGTCCTGGAGCCGGGTGTTCGGCTTGTGAAGCTTGCGGGTTGCCTTGCTGGCCAGCTGACAGAGCTGGTAACGATTGGACACATGAGAGAGTGCCCCAAATACCAAATCAGAACGCATTTTTAAATCTCCTTCGCGATTAACCTGCCCGGCCGGAACTACTTGGCGCCGCCGGTGCAGAAGGAAGCCACGCCAGCGCGCGGCTCCTAAAATATTGCATTTCACCTTTTAGACGCATTATCGGCGTCTCGAGTTCAAAATTCTGAAGCAAAGTTGCACGTTGTGGAACGGGCCGATCCGAAATCTGGCTGGCTGTTTTCCTGTGCGGGAATCGACACGCCCGGTATTCCCATTTCAGGTGGCTAGAACCCACCTGAACACCTGTGTCTGAGCCTCACGCCCAAATTGGATGCAGGAATTAGCTGACGGGCGCGCAAAATCGCACTGCACAGCCTGCCTTTTTGGATGGCACTGTCTAATTTATACCCTGACGGGGTTCAGGTCAACTGTTTTTTGCGGCCGGATGCGGGAGTGGCAGGCCGAGTTCCCTATTCGGGATTTATATTAACTTGTTTTTCATCAACTGTTTATGAGATGACTGCGGCGGGATGGAGGGGTGGTCTTGCGCTTTGCGCTGCGGTCCGGATGGAATCAAGGCGGTTACGACCAGTAGCTGCGGTCGAGCGTGCGGTACTGGATGGCCTCGGCCAGGTGCGGGACGGCGAGATGGTCGGCGCCTTCCAGGTCGGCGATGGTGCGCGCGACTTTGAGGATGCGGTCGTGGGCGCGGGCGGTAAGTCCCTGCTGCTGCATGGCGCGCTCAAGCAGCCGCTCGGCGTCTGGGTTGAGCTCGCAGTGGGCGCGAATCTGGCGGGTGGTCATCTGCGCATTCGAGTATATTTTTTCGCCGGCCTTTTTGAAGCGCTCGCGCTGGCGCTCGCGTGCGGCCATCACCCGGGTGCGGATCTGCGTGGAACCCTCGGCCGAGGCGCCGCCGCGCAGCTCCTTATATTGAACGGCGGGCACCTCGATATGAATGTCGATGCGGTCGAGGAGCGGGCCGGAGATTTTGGCCACGTAGCGCTGGATCATGGGCGGAGTGCAGAGGCACTCGCGCGACTTGTCGTTGAAGTAGCCGCAGGGGCAAGGATTCATGGCCGCGGCAAGCATGAAGCGCGCGGGAAAGCTCAACGACATGGAGGCGCGCGCGATGGTGACGGTG
>JBAUCP010000003.1:0-6247 GCA_049677625.1 Occallatibacter sp.
GCACACTGCCGCTCAGCAGAATCAGGAGCGGGAGAGCCCGCTTGCTCCGCCGCCGGAGCCGGTCAATCGCATCCTGCTGGTGACGGCCGGCGTCGAGCAGGGGCGCGCTCTCGACAGGGATATTCGCTTCGGCGAGACATATGAGTATCGCGTGCAGCGCGTGGCCAGCGTGAGTGCCGATGGACAAAAACTGGAGCTGGCCGGGCCGCTTTCCCCTCCGTTGCGCATCGATGCGGTGAATATCTTTCCGCCTGCTGTGCCCACCGGGTTGGCCGCGGTGGCGGCCGGGGGAGAAAACGGCGCTGGATCTGCGATCGATTTGAGCTGGACGCCGGACACTGAGGCCGATCTTGCCGGCTACATCGTCTACCGGCGGGAACAGGCCGCGGCAGGCGAGGGCGCGTGGCAGCGGATATCGCCGTCGCAGCCGGTAGCGGGGCCCGGCTTTCACGATGCCGGCGTGCAGCCCGGACACACGTATGATTACGCTGTATCGGCCATCGACGAGGAGGGGCACGAGAGCGCGCGCTCGGCAGAGGCGCAGGAGACCGTGCCGGAACCTTGATTCGGTGCGCAAGCAAGGAGAGAATCTCTCATGAAATATTGCCGATTTCTGCTCAATAACCGGATCCGCTACGGAACTGTGGAAGACCTGGGCGGCGATCTGTGGATCTCCGGGCCGGCGCCCGCTCCAGCTGAGGACCTGGTCTACCGGCTGGCGCTGGAGCAGGCCGAGATCGCCGACTTCGACTTTGAGCCGATGCCGCTGAACTCGGCCGAGCTGCTGCCGCCGGTGACTCCCTCGAAGATTGTCTGCGTGGGGCGCAACTATCGCGAGCACGTGCTGGAGCTGGGCAATGAGATGCCGACCGAGCCGCTCCTGTTCTTCAAGCCGCCCTCGTCGCTGCTGGAGCCGGGCGGAGTGGTGCGGCTGCCTGCCCTGTCAACGCGCGTGGACTTCGAGGGCGAGCTGGCGCTGGTGATCGGCAGGAGCGTGCGTAACCTGAAGCCGGAGACTGACTGGCGGCACGTGGTGCGGGGATTTACCCTGGCCAACGATATCTCGGCCCGCGACCTGCAGAAAAAGGACGGGCAATGGGCGCGGGCCAAGGGCTTCGACACCTTTTGCCCGGTGGGGCCCATCGTGAGCGATGAACTCGATCTCGATGCGGGCGTGAGGATCGAGACGCGGGTGAACGGCGAGGTGCGGCAGCGCGCTTCGACGCACGAGTTCATCTTTGCCGTCACCGAGCTGCTCTGCGCCATCACGGCGGCGTTTACCCTCGAGACCGGCGATCTGATTTTGACCGGAACGCCTTCGGGCGTGGGTCCGCTCAAGGCCGGGGATCGCGTGGAAGTTTCGGTTGCAGGACTGGGAACGCTGACGAATTTTGTCGAAGCGGGATGAAGTTTCACTCCCTGCTGCGTACCGTACGCATCCTAAGAGTGGCGTACACTGTTGCCGTGGGGCGACGAATCCGGGATTTTTCCCCGAGGAGGGATCATGCCGCAGAATCTTCTTGAGCAATTGCGCAAATATACCGTGGTGGTGGCCGATACCGGCGATATGGAGGCCATGGAGCAGTTTCACCCGCAGGACGCGACGACCAACCCGTCGCTGATTACGGCTGCGGCGCAAATGCCGCAGTATCAGCCGATTGTGGACGGCGTGCTGATGGAGGCGCGCAACGGCCTGGGCGAGGGTGCAACCGACAAAGCGGTGGCCAATCTGGCTTTCCAGCGGCTGGCGATCGCCTTCGGCAAGAAGATTCTGGCCATTGTGCCGGGCCGCGTGTCGACGGAGGTGGACGCACGGCTGTCCTTCGATACCCAGGCGACCATTGCGCAGGCGCATAGCATCATCAAGCAGTATGACGACGCGGGAATCGGGCGCGACCGGGTGCTGATCAAGATCGCCTCGACCTGGGAAGGGATTCGCGCGGCGGAGGTACTGGAAAAGGAAGGCATTCACTGCAATCTGACGCTGCTGTTCGGGTTGCACCAGGCGATTGCGGCGGCCGATGCGGGCGTGACGCTGATCTCGCCGTTCGTGGGCCGCATTCTGGACTGGTACAAGAAGGACACAGGCAAGGACTTCCACGGCGCCGACGATCCGGGCGTGCAATCGGTGACGACGATCTACAACTACTTCAAGAGATTTGGCTACAAGACGGTGGTGATGGGCGCGAGCTTCCGCAACATCGGCGAGATTACCGAGCTGGCCGGCAGCGACCTGCTGACCATCTCGCCGCAGTTGCTGGCCGAGCTTGAAAAGACCGAGGCCGACCTGCCGCGCAAGCTCGACCCGGAGAAAGCCAAGGCTATGTCCATCGAACGAATCACGGTGGACAAGGCTACGTTTGAGAAGATGCACGCGGCAGACCGCATGGCCACCGACAAGCTGAAGGAAGGCATCGAGGGATTCTCGGCGGCGCTCGAAAAGCTCGAGGGGCTGCTGGCCGCGCGGCTGGCGGCGCTGGAGTCGCGGACACCGGCGGCGGTTTGATCCACTCGCACGCAACATAGTTGCAGCACAAAGAGGCAGCCCGTTTGGGCTGCCTCTTTTGTGTTAGCGGTGTTTGCAATCGAGAGACATGTCTGCCAACAAAAGTGGTAAGCCGCTGTTGCCAAACAGAGTATTTCCGATAGAGTCTGTGTTACAGCATCTTAGAGATATGTAGCGGCTGCTCCTCAAGGCAACGCGCAAGATAGCAGCCATTGCATCCATGCAAGCGGCTGCTGTGCGCGCAGGGCCAGAGGAGGTTTATATGCAGGCTCAGGTTCATCCGCTCGAACCGTTCTTTCAGCAGGCGGTCCGCAACAGTTATGAAGGCAAGCTGGGACTGTACGACCCCGATGTAACCGGCTATATCGCGCGGCTGCTCTGCGAGTTCTCAGAGGCTGACAATCTCTACAAGGTGCGCGACGAGATGGGCCGGCCAATCGCCGAGCTCGACGAGATGGTGCAGGCCGCGGACCCGGTTCACGGCAGTGCGCCTTCCTTCGACGCGGAGCGCGCGTTGCGCAAGCATATCGGCGACTATGCGCTGTTCGTGGCCGGAATGTATCCGGAGGCGATGGGTTCAAATCGCCGGATGCGCCGCCATTATCCCAGCCTGGGCGAGCTGATCCACGCGGGCAAGGAAAGCTACTTCATTGTGAGCCAGTTCAATCTTTTCGAATACGAGCAGGAAGCGCCGCTGTTCGCGCGGCTCTCCGACCGCTTCGAGCGCTGCATTCTGGGGCTTACGCTGGTGCGCGAAGAGCTGGAAACGCACAGGCCGCTCATGCTGCCGCCCAGCGTGAACTGAACTTTTCTTGCTGCTGCGCCTTTGCATCTCAGTTGAAGAGTATTGCCTGAGAGGCGATACTTGAGCCAACCGAGGTGTTGCGGATGAGCGAATTTGTGAAACTGCGCGCGGCGGACGGCCACGAGCTGAGCGCATATGTGGCGCTGCCGGCCGACGAGCCGATTGCTGCGCTGGTGGTGATTCAGGAAATCTTTGGGGTCAACGCGCATATCCGCTCGGTGGCGGACGGGTACGCGAAGGACGGATTCCTGTGCGTTGCGCCCGCGCTCTTCGACCGCATTCAGCCCGGAATCGAGCTGGGTTATGATGGCGAAGACATGCAGATCGCGCGCAGCCTGATTCCAAAGCTCAATCCAAACAATGCGGTTGTCGATGTACAGGCTGCAATCGAGTATGCCGTGAGCGCCTCGGGGCGCAATGTGGGCGTGATCGGCTACTGCTTTGGCGGAACGTTGGCGTGGCTGTCAGCCACGCGGCTCAGGCCGACGGCTGCGGTGGGCTACTACGGCGGCAATATCGGCAACTACGCAACGGAGACGCCCACCTGCCCGGTGGTGCTCCACTTCGGCAGCCAGGACGCGCATATTCCCGCTTCCGATGTGGAGAAGGTGCACGCGGCTCACCCGGAGGTGGAGATCTACTGGTACGACGCGGGCCACGGCTTCAACTGCGATCCACGGGCGAGCTATAACGCTGCCGCGGCGCAGGAGGCGCGGCAGCGGTCGCTCGAGTTTTTGAAGAAGCACGTAGTGTGAAGAGAACCCAGGACGTAAAACAGAGCTCGCTTTCGTGCTTTCCCAGGTCCCAAAAGCGGGACCTGGGGCACCCATTTTCGCGGTTGGGTTAGAGAGGCTGACTGGAGCGTGTTTTACTCTGACCACACGGCCAGCACATTGCCTACGCCGTCAGCGAAGTGGAACCGCCGGCCGCCGGGAAATTCGAAGGTTGGCACAACAATTGTGCCGCCGGCGGCTGCGATTGCTGCTTCGGTAGCCTTGAGGTCAGCGGAGTAGAGCACAACCAGCGGCGCGGCTATGCCAGATGGCTCGTCTGGCTTGCTCTGGCGAAAGCCGCCGTCGATGCCGGCGCCGGACGCGTTGAAGCTTGCATACTCCGGGCCGTAGTCCACGAACTCCCAGCCGAAGACGGCGGAGTAAAACTGCTTGGCGCGCGCAACATCTGCGGCGGCGAATTCGATGTAGTTGATGGTGTGGTGCTTTGCAGAAGGACTCATGGCTTTTCTCCTCTTCAAGTTGAATGTGTGGAGTGGAGGGAAGTGTGGTGCGAAATCGAGGCGCAGGCACACCTTCCCAGGTGTGCTTCTGAACGCCTCCATCCGCTATCCCTCAGAAGCGGGAGAAAGCGAGTAGAGCCCGCTGGTTATCGTGCCAGGCGCGGACTCGCGAGGTACGGAAATACTTTAGCAGATTTTTCGGATGCGGTGGTTTCCGGCGGCGTGGATGCCGCCGGTACAGCCGGCCAGGAGGTCGGCGTTACAAGTTACGCAGTGGCTTTGGCGCGGGCGCCCTCGAAGAGGTCGACGAACTCGCGGTAGCGGCCGGCGATCTGTGCCACGGCCTCATCGCGGGTTTGCTTGCCGTCGCGCCAGGCGACGAGCGGGTCCCAGAAGTCGGTGCGGCCCACCGCAAAGCCGATAAAGCCGGGAACGGCAGCGGCGGTAGCGAGCCACTCGCGCACCTTGGCGTCGCTCTCGCCGCGGCCCAGGACGATGCAGCCTACTTTGTCGCGGCCGTTGCGCCGGGCCGCGGCCACCATCCTCTCGCAATCCAGTTGCAGGTCGAGGCCTTCGATCTTCCACACATCCGGCTCGACGCCGGCATCCTGCAGCTCGTGGATGGTTTCGACCATCAGCTTGGGGCGAAGCTCCAGATCGTAGGCCTTCTTGTCGCCTTTCACTTTTTCAAGCTGTTCTTTCTCCGGCGGCACCAGCAGCTCGAACATGAAAAGGCTGCGGTTGGCGGTGTGAAGATAGTCCGACAGCTTTTTCAGGCGAAAGGCCTGATGGCGGTTTAAACCTTCGTCGCCCTCCGGGTTGTAGCGCACCAGTACTTTGCAAAAAGTGGGATGAAAGGCCTCAATGTGCGCGGCGAAATCATCGCCATATTGGAAGTCGAACTCCTCCTGGCCGCTTTTTTCGACGGGGCAGGCGGTGTGATAACCGCGCTCGGCGGCGTCGCGCAGGATGGCGGCGCCGAACTGCTCGTCCACCAGCAGGCCGGCGTTCTCGGCAGGCACGCCGGCCGCGATGGCAGTCTGGAAGCCGTCATAGATGACGAGCTTGGCCGCGGCAATCTGCGCGGTCTGCTCGGCGTTGAGATCGCCATGCCAGCCGAACATGCCGGTCTCAAACGAGCCGCGATGGTCGAAGGGCAGAATGTAAAGAGGGTGGTCGAATCCGCGCGGGGCCATGACTACTCCTTCGCTTTGCGGTAGCGGCGAATCAGGTTGTTGGTGGAGCTGTCGTGCTGGAGGGCGGGCTCGGTTGCGCCTTCGAGCTCGGGGATGATGCGCTGCGCCAGCGCCTTGCCCAGCTCCACGCCCCACTGGTCAAACGAGTTCACCTGCCAGATGGTTCCCTGGGTAAAGACGCTGTGCTCATAGAGCGCGACCAGCTTGCCGAGGACGGCCGGCGTGAGCTCGCCGGCGAGCAGGGTGTTCGACGGGCGATTGCCCTCAAAGACGCGATGCGGCGCCAGCCAGTCGGGCGTGCCCTCGGCCTTGACCTCCTCCGGCGTTTTGCCGAAGGCCAGCGCCTCAGTCTGCGCAAAGACATTCGCCAGCAGCATGTCGTGGTGGCGGCCAAGCTTGTTGGGCGTGCGATAGAACGCGATGAAGTCGCAGGGAATGAGCCGCGTGCCCTGGTGGATCAACTGGTAGAACGAGTGCTGCCCGTTGGTTCCCGGCTCGCCCCAGTA
>JBAUCP010000004.1:0-5976 GCA_049677625.1 Occallatibacter sp.
AGGATGCCGCTACCGGCGGTCATCCATTGCACATCTCCGGCGGTCATGCGGCCCTTGTTGCCGAGGCTATCGCCGTGCGCGACTTCGCCGGCAAGGACATAGGTAATGGTCTCGATGCCGCGGTGCGGGTGCCAGGGAAAACCGGCCAGGTAATCCGCCGGGTTGTCGTTGCGGAAGTCGTCGAGCAGGAGGAACGGGTCGAACTCCCCGGTCTTGCCGAAACCGAAGGCGCGCTGCAGCTTTACGCCTGCTCCCTCGATGGTGGCTTTGGTTTCATACATCTCTTTCACTGCGCGAAGCGACATGGTTGAACTCCTTCTTGACTGCTGGATATTGGATGCGCGAGGGAGATATTCGTTGCAACAGGTATTTTCAGGTGTCAGGGATCAGGTGTCAGGTTTCAGGCCGCCGAATTTCAACTCGTCTGGGGATTCCGGGGATCAGGATAGAGGAGAACGGTCCTCGCCGCATGCCACCGGCCGCATTTCAACGGTCAACTGAAACCTGATCCCTGACGCCTGATCCCTGACGCCTGATCCCTGCGCCGCAGGCGCTTACGCCTTGATGAACTGAACTTCGAGGGTGATGGCCACATCTTCGCCCACCAGCACTCCGCCGGTCTCGAGCGCCGAGTTCCAACTGAGCCCGAAGTCCTTGCGGTTGATCTTGGCAGTCGCCGAAAGACCGATCTTCGTGTTGCCCCAGGGATCTTTCCCCGGAGCGCTCGGACCCTCCACCGCAAAAGTCACTGGCTTGCTCACGCCATGGATGGTCAGGTCGCCGGTCACCGCATATTCATCCTCGCCCTTGCGGGTTACGGTGGTCGATTTGAAGCTCAAAGTCGGAAACTTCTCGGCGTCGAAAAAGTCGGCGCTCTTCAGGTGCCCGTCGCGCTGCGCGTCGCCGGTGCTCAGGCTGTCCACGCTGAAGGAGGCTTCTATGGTAGAGAGCGACGCGTCGGTCGCATGTTCGGTCAGGACGCCGGAAAGGCCGGTAAAGCTGCCCTTCACGTTCGAAATCATCATGTGCTTCACCTTGAATTCGGCCGTCGAGTGTGCCGGGTCAATCTTCCAGGTGGTGGTTGCGGTGTCAGTTGTCATTTGGGTGTTGCTCCTTTCGCACTTAAGATGCAGCAGGATCGATATTCGTTTCAACAACTATTTTGCCGGATCGCCCTTTCCGCTGAAACTTCAGGAAAGGACGCTCTTTATTGGGCTCAGTTTTGGCTTATTTGTGTGTTATTGCGCGGACGTAGTCGGGCATGCCGGAGGCGGAAAGGCAATGACGCTGTTTGGTTCGCGCCGCCCGAGATCTGCCCGCGACGGAGTCAGCCATCGAGCAACATCCGCCCTTGCAATTCATGATTCTTTTCTCGACAATGACTGACAACGGTTCCTGAAGATATCGAGAAAGCAGGGGAAGAATGCCCATTCCAGTACTGAAACCTACCGCGGCGCACAACGAATCGTTTGCCGGCGTAACGTATCACATCGAGGGTGAACTGGTCCCGGTGTTGCACCTTGAGTTGAGCGGTGTTCCGGTGTATTTCGAGCATTACATTCTTCTCTGGAAAGATCTGAATGTGCAGATCGGCATCAGGCCGTTGGCTGGTGGGCTGAAGCGCGTACTTGCCGGGATGCCGATCTTTCTGACCGAGGTGCGCGGACCGGGCCAGATTGCTTTCAGCCGTGACGGCGCAGGCCATATCTTTGGAATTCATCTGAACCAGGGTGAACGAGTGGATATGCGGGAGCACCAGTTTCTGGCCGCAACCGGGAACGTGGAATACGGGTTCTCGCGGATCAAAGGTGTCTCCAATATGCTGCTCGGCGGCACCGGCTTTTTTATTGACCACTTCACCGCGCAATCCGGCGCGGGCATCGTGTGGGTGCACGGTTATGGAAATGTCTTTGAAGTGACCCTTGGAGCCGGCGAGCAGATTGACGTTGAACCTGGCGGCTGGATATATAAAGACACGGCAGTAAGAATGGAAACCCAGTTTCAGAAATTCTCGACCGGACTATTTGCCAGCGCCGCCAGCTTCGTATGGAATCGGTTCACCGGCCCTGGACGGGTCGGAATCCAATCGATGTATGTTCACATGCCAACCGCTGAGTAGCGCAGATTCGCTCCGGCCCTGCTCATCCTTGGTGCGTGCAGCGCGGCCTGCCGCGTGTGTCATAGTTTCAATGCAGGCCCTCCCGTGTCCGACTTCGCACAAAGCGTGAAGCAGCAGGCCGACATCGTCAAGATCGTCGAGGGCTACATCCGCCTGCGCAAGGCCGGCGCGACGAACTACTCGGGGCTGTGCCCGTTCCACAAGGAAAAATCGCCGTCATTCAATGTGCACGCGGTGCGGCAGTTCTTTCACTGCTTTGGGTGCGGAGTCTCGGGCGACGTTTTCACCTTCGTGGGCAAGATCGAGAACGTGGGTTTTCCTGAAGCGGTGCGGATCGTGGCGCAGAAGTGCGGCATTCCGCTGCCCAAGCAGGAGTTCTCCTCGCCCGAGCAAGCGGCCGAAGCTCGCCAGAGAGCGAAGCTCCTGGAGCTGCATGAGACCGCCGCGGCGTGGTTCGAGGATCAGCTCCGTGGCCCCGAGGGTGCGGTTGCGCGCGAGTACTTAGCCGGCCGCGGCCTTACTCCAGAAGGAATAAAAATATTCAGGATCGGTTACGCGCCAGACAGCTACAACGCCCTGCGCGACCGGCTGAGCGGCATGGCGGACCAGGAGACGCTGCGCGCTTCCGGGTTGTTCAGCTCGAAGGAGCAGGGCGACGGAACCATGGGACCCATCTACGACCGCTTCCGCAAACGGGTCACTTTCCCGATAGCGAATGAAGGCGGGCGGGTGATCGCGTTTACCGCGCGGGCCCTCGATACGGGCGAAAAGGCGGGAGCAAAGTACATCAACTCTCCGGAGACCCCGCTCTATACAAAAGGCCAGGTGCTGTTCAATCTGGACAAGGCGAAGAGCGTGATCCGCCAGGCCGGATTTGCGCTCCTCGTCGAGGGCCAGATGGACTGCATCTCGGTCTTTCTGCGCGGCATTCAGAACGTGATTGCCACCAGCGGGACTGCGTTTACCGAGCAGCAAGTGGCCATCCTGCGCCGCCACACGTCGAACCTCGTCGTCAACTTCGATCCCGATGCCGCCGGGGCAAATGCTGCCGAAAAGTCGATCGCTCTGCTCACCGAGGAAGGATTTTCGATCCGGCTCGTCACACTCGATGGCGGCCTGGACCCGGACCGGTTCATCCGCGAACGCGGTGTGGAGGCGTATACGGACGCGATTCGCAACGCGCGTCCGCAGGCCGACTATCTGATTGAGCGCGCCCGGCAGCAATTTCCCGGAGCCAGCTCGGACCAGAAGGTAAAGGCCATGAACTTCCTGCTGCCGCACATCCGGCGGATGCCGGAAAAGCTGGCCAGGGAACAGTTTGCGGCCGACGCGGCGCAGAAGCTGGGCATCGACTCAGCTGTGCTGCGCGAGGAGCTGCGCCAGGCCGCGCTCAAGCGGCGGGACCGCGTGGAGACCCGCGCCGCAGCGCTCACGGAGGTGGAGCGGGTGCTGCTGCGCGCCCTGGCCGTGACCGATCCCAATGACGAGCGAGCGCGGCGGCTGGCCGCGGACGCAATCACAAAGCAAACAGCATGGTTTGAGCATCTTGCAGCATTTCCGGCGTTGCAGGCCCTGGCCGCGCGGCAGGCCCGTGACCCCATGGAGGCCGTGGAAGACGACGCCCAGCGCGCGCTGCTGGCTGAGGCGCTGCTGGGCGAGACGCGCCCCCCCGCAGAGGCCGAAGTTCGGAGCGCAATTCAGGAAACCGAGGAGCGCTGGATCGGCAGCCAGTTACGTCAGCTTCGCGCGGAGATTGCCGAAGCGGAGCGCAGGGGAGACTTTGCTGAGCTGGCCGTGCTGACCCAGAAGAAGCTGGAGCTCGACCGGGAGCTGCGGCGGCTGCACAGGCCGGAATCCTGACCAGCCATGAAGCCCTGAGAGCGGCCGAAATCCGGTAATTTGCGTCGAATTAGGCCGAATCGGCGTCTAATTCTACAGGAGCAGGGTTGGGCGGCTTTGAGGCCGCCAGAGCCCGCCCGCTGGCAGTCTGTCACGGCTCGGTTGTGGGACTGATTTTCCCGCCGCTTTTTGGTTGGCGTACGCTGGATAGGCTGTGGTATTCTTGAAGTCTCTGTAGGGATGCGCGCCCCTTTGCCCCACACATGAGCTGCGGCTCGCGGGCGACCCAGGCGAAACCTGAAGCGCTGCCATCCTGTTCCGAGCAAAAGAATAGAGACGTCCGGGGACGTGTCTCTGCTGCGCTATGGGATTTCCACATGGAAGTCCGTTTTGGTGCGCGGTCAGACCACTTTCCTTGGCCGGTGCGCGTGAGGCGATCCCGTGTCGGGCACGCGGCATCGAAGTCCTTGCGGTTGGTGTGGGCCGGAAGCGCAGGGTGAAAGAGAATTGTTGTCGTGCAGAAGCGGGGATCTGCCGATAGAGAGCAGAGGCATTTTGGCAATGGAAGATAAATTTGACGACGAGATTCAGAACCTGATCGAAGTGGGCAAGGAGAAGGGCTATCTCACCTACGGCGACGTCAACGAGATGTTGCCGGACGAGATTGGCTCGGCCGACGATCTGGACGATCTGATCACAACCATCGGCACCCAGGGCATTGACCTGCTGGATGGGCCGAAGTTTCCCGGCGACAAGGACTTCGAGCTCGAAGAGGGCGAAGATGTCGAGCTGGACCTGACCCCTGGGACGCTCGAAAAAACCAACGACCCGGTGCGCATGTACCTGCGCGAAATGGGCACGGTGCCGCTGCTCACGCGCGAGGGCGAGGTGGAGATCGCCAAGCGCATTGAGCGCGGGCAGATGCGCGTGCTCAAGGCCATTTCGCGCTCGCCCATCGTGATCCGCGAGATTGCGGCGCTGGGCGAAGACCTGAAGCGCGGCGTGCGCAACGTGAAGGAAGTGGTGATCTTCGACGAGGAAGAGCTCACCGAGGATGTTGTTCAGGCGCGCGTAAAGGCCACCGTGGCGCGCAATGAAGCGCTGGTGAAGCACCAGAAGAAGATTGCACTGCTCGATGAGAAGCTGGCCACTCCGGCTGTAAAAGCCAAGGTGAAGGAAGCGCGCCGGCTGCGCTGGTCCATTGCGCGCGAAAAGGTGTACATCTCGCGCATTGTGCGTGAGCTCAAGTACACGCCCATGGAACGCAAGCGGCTGCTCGACAAGGTCAACAAGACGGTCGACACCATGCGCACCCTCGAGCGCCAGATCCGTTCGCTCGACCAGAAGTACGACGCGTCGAAGAGCGAGGAGCTCAAGAAGGAATATCGGCGCCAGCAGAAGAACTGCCGGACCGATCTCGAAAAAATCGAAGGCGACGCCGGCGTGTCGATTGGTGAGTTGAAGCGCACGCAGCGCGAGATGATCCAGGGCGACATGGACGCCGAGCAGGCGAAGCGCGAGCTGATTGAGGCGAACCTTCGGTTGGTAGTGTCGATCGCCAAGAAGTACACCAATCGCGGATTGCAGTTCCTTGACCTGATTCAGGAGGGCAACATCGGCCTGATGAAGGCGGTGGACAAGTTCGAGTACCGCCGCGGCGACAAGTTCTCGACCTACGCAACGTGGTGGATTCGCCAGGCGATTACGCGGGCCATTGCGGACCAGGCGCGCACCATTCGCATTCCGGTGCACATGATCGAGACGATCAACAAGCTCATCCGCACCAGCCGCCAGTTGGTACAGGAGCTTGGCCGTGAGCCTTCGAGCGAAGAGATTGCGCGGCGCATGGATATTCCCGTGGCCAAGGTGCGCAAGGTGCTGAAGATTGCGCAGGAGCCCATCTCGCTGGAGACGCCGATCGGCGAGGAGGAGGACTCCCACCTGGGCGACTTCATCGAAGACAAGGCGATCGTCTCCCCCGCCGAGGCCGTGATCAACATGAACCTCGCCGAGCAGAC
>JBAUCP010000005.1:0-13242 GCA_049677625.1 Occallatibacter sp.
ATGACCAGGTGAGCTGGGTGAGCCAGCAGTGTCCCGACGGGCATGACTGGATTGAGTACATGATGACCCGCGGCGATTCCGGCATCCCGGCCGACATGACCCAGCGTGAACTGGGCGTGATGGATCACTTTTCGATCGGTGTGGTCTCAGTGCCGGACGAGTTCAAGGTACTCGATGCCGCCGGCCGTTTGACCGGACGCCACGACGCCGCGCCAAAGATCGGCCGCGACGGCAAATACCAGCTCAACCTATACGATCCAGACGGGATACGGACCGAAGTGATGAACTTCCACGCCACCGACAAGCCGTGCTGCTCGCCCTTCACCGCAGACGATCCGGCGGAGTAAGGCGGCGAGTCCGCGTGCCGGCAAGTCAGCGAGTCAGCGCTGATTTAGCTGGAAACCAGTGGCGGAGCCGGACCAGGGGCTCGAATGCAAGGCCGACCAGGCCATAGATGGCGGCGTTGGCGAACATGACCTCGTAGTAGGTGACCGGTCTGGTCCGCGGCAGCAAGAGCGAAGCAGGAACCGTGATGGCGACGACGGTCCAATGGGAAATGTTGTAGCGCGCAAGCGTCAGCATGCCGAATAGGACCCAGAAGCAGGTCACGGTTGCTCCGATAAGTACCCACAGAGCGATTCTCTGCATTGTCTGCCTCCCCGATTCCTTGCCAGGACGAGTGTAGTCCTAATGGCATGCAGGTGGGCCTGAAATCTGCGATTTGGCCCATAATCCAGCTTGAGATATACTGATTGGAGCGTCTGGCGGGCAGGGAAACATCTGTCTGATAGCGCTAATCAGCTCCAAAACGAGAAGAAAATGCCCAAGTTGAAGACTCATAGTGGCGCGGCCAAGCGCTTTTCGAAGACTGGCACCGGCAAGATCAAGCGGGGCCAGACGAAGACGCGGCACATCCTTACGTCGAAGGGACCAAAGACCAAGCGCAAGCTGGGAAAGAGAGTGCTGGTGTCCGATGGCGACTACGCGAAGGTAGCGCGCATGATTCCCTACGCCTGACCACCGCGTGGGGCAACTCTCTGGATGAGGGTTGCGCCACTGCTGAAGGGCCAGAACACGGCCTCCGCTGGTATCCGAAATGCGTTGGCGCCGGCGCGAGATCAGGCTTGAAATGAGCGAGTGAAGAGGTTCCGAGCGGCATATGGTTGCCGCCTCCTGCCTCCAGCCGCGTAACGAGGAACGCAAAAAGGAGAAACCACCATGCCCCGCGTAAAACGGAGCACCAAGCGGAATGACCGCCGCAAGAAGATTCTCGACCGCGCAAGCGGTTACTTCCTGACCAAATCAAAGCTCTACCAGGCAGCCCAGGAGGCCGTGGAACGCGGCCTGAAGTTTGCCTACACCGGACGCCGGCAGAAGAAGCGCCAGTTCCGCTCCCTGTGGATTGTCCGCATCGCGGCCGCGGCCAAGCTCAACGGCACCAGCTATTCGCAGTTCATCAGCGGCCTGAAAAAGGCGGGAATCGAGCTGGACCGCAAAATTCTGGCTGAGATTGCCGTGAAGGATGCGGCCGGCTTTACCAAGCTGGTTGAGCAGGCCAAGACAGCCCTGGCAGCCAAAGCAGCGTAAGAGCCGTTCAGGTTCGCGGATTCCCACCCAACCTCCGTGCCCCATCCATTCGCCTTTTTTCTGGCGAATGGGTGGGAAACCACGAACCCATCTCAGTTTCTCTCAACCCGGCAAGAATCCCCGTGCCCCATCCATTCGCCTTTTTTCTGGCGAATGGGTGGGAAACCCCAGATTCGTCCAGCCACATCCCCCGCGAACTCGCTAACCCGCGAATCTCCGCCGCAGGCGGACGCGAACCCGCCATCAAAAATTTAAGTTTTTCTAATCCCAGCCGATGCACCCTGTACGGAGAACCAACAGGATGCCTGCCCCAACCACATCATTCCTTCTCGCCTCTCCGCAGCCAGCCCTCCTCGCGGCCATTGAACCGGTCCTGCTGCGCGCCGCATCCACTGTAGAAGTCGTGCTTTCCGCCCAAGCCGCGCTCGCCGCCATGACCGGGCCCAACCCGCCCGCGCTGGCCCTGCTCGACGCTGACCTTCCGGGCATGTCCATCGACGATCTGCTGGCCGCCACCCGCGCCACGGACAACGGCCGCCGCTTCCCGATCGTCCTGATTGCAGACACGGTCACCCCGCTCTGGATCGACCGTCTGGCCGCAGGCGTCCTCGACGACGTCATCCTGCGCTCCACGGAAGACTCTTACTGGCAGCTCCGCATCGAGCTCGTCCTCCGCGCCTTTCACCACGCCCGCCAGATCGATTCTTTGCACGAAGCCGCCGCGCTCAGCGCCCGCACTGACCACCTCACCGGCGTCTTCAACCGCGAAGCCCTGCTCACGGCGCTCTTCCGCGAGACCGACCGCGTGCAGCGGCTCAACGGCTCCATGTGTCTCATTCTTTTTGACATCGACGACTTCGGCCACTGGAACTCGCGGCTCGGCATCGAGCTCTGCGACGAGCTGCTCCGCCAGGTAGCCACGCGCACCGGCCGCCTGCTGCGCAGCTACGACCTGCTCGGCCGCCCCGGCATGGACGAATTTCTGGTAGCCCTGCCCGGCTGCAGCTTCGCCAACGCGCTCATGCTCGTCGAGCGCCTGCGCGCCGACGTCTTCAGCGTGCCCTTTCGCGTCTCCGGCGAGTCCATCCGGCTCTCCGCCTGCTTCGGCATGGCCTCCAGCCAGGGCCGCTCGCCCGTCGTGGTCCTCCGCGAAGCAGAAGAAGCGTTACAAAGCGCCAAAGCCGCCGGCCCCGAATCCATCCAGATCTTCGGCGACTCGCTCCGCCCCGCCCACGCGCCAGTAACCTATCTCTCTCCCAGCTCCGGCGACGAACTCATCGCCTGGTAGCCCAGCCAGCTTCCCTCCCCCAGCACAAACCCCCGTGCCCCATCCTTTCGACTTACCGGGGTCCCCACGGACAGGTCTTCGTCCGTGGGGTGGTTGCTGTCGAAAGGGTGGGAAACCACAAACCAATACCAGCCACTCTCGACACAGCACGAAAATGGGTGCCCTAGGTTCGGCGCGTTCTTAGCGCCTAACCTGGGAAAGCACGAACCACTGCCAGCCTCTATCACCCCAGCAAGAACCTCTGTGCCCCATCCTCTCGACTTTTTCCTGTCGAAAGGGTGGGAAACCACAAACCCCGCGAACTAGCGACCGTCCGCCCCAGCGGACGCGAACTTGCTAACTTGCGAAGCTCCCAACCCCAAAAACTCCTGAAACACATCATTCGAAACCATCCGTCCACGCGCAGTCAGCCGCACAATCGAACCGTCCGAACTCAGAAGTCCATCGCCGACCAGCCGCCCGACCGTCTCCAGCGCCGCCGCCACAGCCTCAACCCCAAACTCGTCTTTCAGCGCCCGCACATCCACGCCCGCATTCAGCCGCAGCCCCAGAAACCACGCCTCCTCAAACTGCTGCACCGGCGCGAGCCAAGCCGTCTCCGCAATCCTCGGCCCATCAAGATACTCCGTCAGATCATCCGTAGTCTTCGCGCGCAAGACACAAACCGGCTCAGACCACTCGGACTTGAGCGGAGATTTCCCTGTAAGGCAAGAAGTGTCGGGGCTGGAAGCAGTGTCGGGCCAGCACGAAGTGTCAGGGCACGACTTCAGTCGTGCCGTAGCGCTCGCAGGATGAACGGGGGCTTTAGCCCCTGAGGTCCGCATTTCGCCGGCGCTTTGATTCCCCGCTCCATGCAATGCCCCACGCAGCATGGACGAAGCATCCAGCCCCACCCCCAGATAAGGCCGCCGTTCCCAATAGCGCAGATTATGCCGCGACTCAAACCCCGCCGCACTGAAGTTCGATATCTCATACTGCCTGAGCCCAGCCTCATCCAGCCGCTCGATCGCCCGCCCATACATCTCCGCAATCGCATCGTCGCTCGGCACCAGCTCCGCGTAATACCGCGCCCCGCCGGCAAGCATCTCGCGCCCCAGCCGCGAATCTTCATCTACTTCGAGCATGTACACGCTGGCGTGCGGCGCGCCTGCGGCCAGCAACACATCGAGTGACTGCTCCCATGAGGCCGGCGTCTGCCCCGCCAGCCCCGCAATCAGGTCCAGATTCAAATTCGTGATCCCCGCCCGCCGCAACCGCCGCAGATCCTCCTCGACCATCGCGCGCGTGTGCAGCCGCCCGCTCACCTGCGCCTCGCGATCCACAAACGACTGCACGCCCAGGCTCACGCGGTTCACACCCGCCGCGGCCATCGCCGCAAGCGTCGCGTCCGCTATCTGCCCCGGCGCGCACTCCATCGTGATCTCGGCGTCCGCATCCAGGTCGAACTCAGCGCGCATCGCCGCGAAAAGCGCCGCCACCAGCTTCGGCTCCAGCAAACTCGGCGTCCCTCCGCCCAGGTAAACCGTGTCCACGCGCCGCGGGAGTTCCACTCCTAACCTTTCGGTCCAGTCCTTTGCCCCAGACAGCTCCTCAATCACCCGCTCTACATAGCGCCTATGCTGGCTCGCCGGAAACACCCCTGAAGCAAAGTTGCAATAGGTGCACTTCGACCGGCAAAAAGGAATCGAAATATAAATTCCCAGCGCATTTTTGGCGGCAACACACATCCAATAGATTGTTTCACGCCTCTCGGCAGCCGCGCACCCGGCTCCCGCCGCCATCCATGCAATCATGAAAGAAAGGAGATCCCGGTTTGAAAGCGTGGCCTGTCCTGGGCATTTCCATCATCCAAGTCATCCTGTTTCTGGCTCATGGGTTTCTCTTTCACACCTGGATCGCTTTCTGGCCCGGCCTGGGCCCCTCGGCCCGATTCGACTTGCGCGCTGCCTTGTTCCTCCTCGCCTTCAGTTTTGTCCCCGCCGCCCTGCTCAGCTTCCGCTTCTCCAACCCCGCCGTTGAGCTTTTCTACAAACTCGCCTCTGTCTGGCTCGGCTTTCTCAACTACTTTTTCCTCTGCGCCTGCCTGAGTTGGCCGGTCTGGTACGCAGTTCGGGCCATCGCGCCTTCGCACGCCGCCGCCGCGCACCCCCTCATCGGCGCCGGATTCTTCCTTCTTGCGCTCGCGGCAGGCATCTACGGCCTGCTCAACGCGCGCCTCATCCGCATCCGCCGCATCACCCTCCAGTTGCCCAACCTGCCGGCCTCCTGGCGCGGCCGGCGCGCCGTCCTCATGAGCGACCTGCATCTGGGTAACATCAACCGCGCCGGCTTCGCCCGCCGCATGGTCTCGCTCGCCGCCAGCTTCCATCCGCACATCGTCTTCCTGCCCGGCGACGTCTTTGACGGCACCCGCGCCAACCTCGACCGCCTCGTCGCTCCCTTCAAAGAGCTAACTCCTCCCTTCGGCGTCTACTTCTCCACCGGCAACCACGAGGAGTTCCACGACACCGCGGACTACCTAGCAGCCATCGCGCGCACCGGCATCCAGGTGCTCTCCAACCAGCGCGTCACCGTCGACGGCCTGCACATCCTCGGCATCTCCTACGGCGAAGCCACCTACCCGCAGCGCGTGCGCGCCACGCTGGAGTCGCTGAGCCCCGGTCCGGCGGCAGCCAGCATCCTGCTCAACCACGCCCCCGTCCGCCTGCCCATTGTGGAGCAGGCGGGCGTGAGCCTGCAGCTCTCCGGCCACACCCACGGCGGCCAGATCTTCCCCTACACCTGGCTCACCCGCCGCATCTTCGGAAAGTTCACCCACGGCCTGCACCGCTTTGGCGCTCTTCAGGTTTACACCAGCACCGGCGCCGGCACCTGGGGCCCTCCCATGCGCATCGGCTCCCAGCCGGAAATTATCCTGTTCACCTTCGAATAGTGGGTTCGCGCGATAATGTGGTTGCGCCGCTCGAAAGAGGTAAGCCGTGGCAATCACCACACTGTCCAGCCGCGAATTCGACCGCGGAGTAGCCCGCGCGAAGCGAGCCGCCAGAAACGGCCCGGTCTTCATCACCGATCGTGGGCAGCCAGCTTACGTGTTGCTGAGCATCGAAGGGTATCGAAGACTGACCGGTTCGCGTCGGAGCCTTGCCGATGCTCTGGCGATGCCAGAGTCAGCGGAAATCGACTTTGAACCGCCCCGCGTAGGCGGCGAGCTCTCCCGGCCAGCCGACTTCTCCACCGACTAGGCTGAATCGACACACAAATCCGCGCCAAGTTGTTGATGAATTTAATTGAGCAGTGTCATCCTTGTATCTCTGTCATAGCGACAGTAGATGATAGAAGCTGTTGCAGTGGGGGAGCCGAGGCATCGGCTCCCCCGCGGGCGGACGGCTCCCGTTCATCCTGTGGTGATCACTCACCGACGCTCAGCTCAGGGACCGCTGCCCAAGTCACGCACGACCGAACAGTCGCATGACACTCAGTCGCACATACAAGGCAGGTTACCGTGACACGGACCATTTGTGGAGTGGATATTTGTTCGTCTTCTCTGGAGGTGCGCATCGGCCACCAGGGCGCCGCCACCGCGTTCCCCAACAACCCCGAGGGCATCGTCGCACTGGCCGCCTTCTGCCAGGCACATCAGGTTGAACTGGTGGCCATGGAAGCGACCGGCGGTTATGAGCAACAAGCCTTCGCACAGCTGTCCCAGCAGGGCTTGGCTGTCACCATCCTCAACCCGCGCGCGGTGCGCCAGTTTGCCCAGAGCATGGGCCGGCTGGAAAAGACCGACGCCATTGACGCTGGCATGATCGCCTGGTATGCCGAGGTGAAGCAATGCATGCCGCTGTGCCTGGCTCCGGCCAGCCAGCAGCAACTGCGCGCTCTGGTCACCCGCCTGCGCCAGCTGACGGAAATCCGCACCGCACAGCTGAATCAGCAGCGCCTCATCACCGAACCGGCGGTCGCGGCCACGTTCAACGAGCTGCTGGCCCTCATCGCTCGGCAGATCCGCGATCTGGAACAGAGCATCGCCGCGCTGATCGACCAAGACCCGCTGTGGCGCCAACTCAACCAGGTCTTCCGCACCATCAAGGGCGTGGCCGATCGCACCGTGGCGCGCCTGATGGCCGAGATGCCGGAGATCGGCACGTTATCCAACAAGACCATTTCCAAGCTGGCCGGGGTGGCTCCGCTGGCCTGCGACTCGGGCAAGCACCAGGGCAAGCGCGCAGTCCGTGGAGGCCGCGCCTCAGTCCGCGAAATCCTGTTCATCGTGGCCAGCGTGGTGGGCCGTTATGAGCCTGACTTCATCGCTTTCCAGCAGCGTCTCCGCGCCGCCGGCAAGCCGCCCAAAGTGGTCCGCATCGCCCTGGCCCACAAACTCCTCGTCCGTCTCAACGCAAAAGCCCGCCAGGTACGCCAAGCTGCGCGGGGCCCATTTGCGCAACCGGCTCTTGTTCTCGAGTAGGGAAAACCCTGCTCGCAGCCGCAGCCGGGGTCGTGGAAAAGACGGGAAACAGCTTCACCGTTTTCCGCCTTTTCCATGACCCTTCGCGCCACTGCCCTTGACAAAACAGACAGTCGCTGAGCGAAGTCCGCCGCGGCGGACGGAGTCGAAGGACCCGCATTTTGTCCGCAGTGGCTCAAGTGCTTTATGAAGCCCAGCCTTTTGCCAACCGGTCAGCAAACTTTATGTCGATACACCCTAATCCCCATCCGCCGGCACCTGCTCCAGCAGCCGCTTCCACGTCTTCTGGTTTTTCCTGAAGCCCTTCTTCATGTCCTCCAGAATCCGCTCGAAGTCCGCATTCGTCCGCAGATTGTTCCACGCCGGATTCTTCTGGAACCACGGATAATTCTCGTTGCCCAGATAGATCGCTCTGCGCAGCCAGTGCAGCGCCTCGCTCGAGTCGCCTTCAACCGCGAAGTACGTCGCCAGCCGGTACGCCATCTCGTTATCGGCTTCGGCCGCGGTCAGCGTATCGTCCTTGAGCAGCGCCGCGGCCTGCGCCCGCTCGCCCGCCTGCACGTAACAAAGCGCCAGCGTCGGCACAGCAATGCGCAGCGACTCATCGTCGCGAATCACGCCCTCCAGCATCTCGATCGCCGCATCCAGATTGCCCATCCGCATCTGCTGGTAGCCCGCCGATGTCCTCAACAGCGGATGCCGCGGCTCCAGCGCCAGCCCTTTTTCGAGCTCGTCGCCCGCCAGCTCAATCTGGTTCTGGTAGTGGTACACCCGCGCGCGATGGTTATACAAAATCGCCGCATTCGCCGGGTTCAGCTTCAGCGCCCGCCCGAACTCGCTCAGCGCCTCGGCATACATACCGTCGCCGCGCAGCGCCAGCCCCGCCACCATGTGCACGCTCCAGTCATTGGCCGCGCCGGTGAGCAGATTCGCAATCCCGTGCCGTGCCGACTCCTTCTCGCCGCGCGACAGCAGCATGTAAATGCGATAGAGATTCGCCTCCGTTGACGCCGGATCGAGCTTCAGCGCCTCGTCAAACGCGCGCCGCGCCTTCATCACGTGAATCTGCCCGCCGAACCCGTGCCGCACATACTGCAGCTCCGCAATCCCCAGCCCGCTCCACGCCGGTGCAAACTGCGCGTCCGCCGCCGTCACCCGGGTGAGCAGCGCATGCGCACGGTCCAGATCGCCGCGCGACCCCGTGCGCACCATGAACGAGCTCAGCAGCGCCCGTCCCTGCAGATAGCGCTCGCTGATCGGCCCCGGCAGCGAGCCTTCGCGCACCGGCGCACGCTGCCCGTCGCCCTGCACCGTCTCGATTCTGTGCGTAGCGCTCAGCCCGTGCAGCGACGCGAACACCTCGTTTGAAATCTCCGTCTGCACCGCGATCAGGTCCAGCGAAGACACGCGAATCGCCCCGCCCGAGCGCACGCTCTGCGAGCCCACGTCCAGCAGTTGCCAGTTCAAATCGAAGCCCTGCTCGGAGCGCAGAAAGCTCCCCGCCAGCACAAACGAAACCAGCAGCTTCTGTCCCATGGCCAGCGGATCGAGATGCGCCGTGAGCTCCGCAATCGGCAGCGACATCAGCGTGCTCGAAGGCCTCACCACCAGCCCCGGAATCCGCGCCAGCCGCGCCGCAATCGCATCGGCAAGAGCAAATCCATAGAGCGGCGCAACCTCGGTCGCGCCCAGGTTCGCAAACGGCAGCACCACCAGTGAATTCTGCGCCGCCTGCTCGCCTGCCGACTCGCGGAAACGCTCCGCCAGCATCGACAAAAATCCCGTCGTCCGCTTCTCCGCTTCGGCCGCCGACGTCGGCAGGTTCGCCGCCGCATCGCCGGGAATGATTCCCGTCTCGATCTGCAGCGCCTTCATGATCATCTTCAGCGCCTCGCGCACCTCGGCCGCCGACGCGTACCGCGCACCCGGCGTCTTCTCCAGGCAGGCCGCAATCGCGCTCTTCAGCTCCGGCGCAATCTCCGGCACAATCGCCCCGATGTCGATCGGCTCGGAAAACTGGATCGCGCGAATCGCCTGAAAGTCCTCCGCGTCCGGCCGCGTAAACGGATGCCGTCCGCTGGCCAGCTCATAGAGAATCACGCCCAGCGCCCACACGTCCGACTGCACGCTCGAGTGCCCGGTGACGAACTGCTCCGGCGCCATGTAGCGAATCGTGCCGCCGCGCGCCGTATACGTCGCCGCCAGTGACGCGTCCTTCGCCAGCCCCGGCTTCGCCGGATCGAACTGCATGTCCTCCGGCGCCAGCCGCCGCGCCAGCCCGAAGTCCAGAATCTTCACCAGGCCGCCATCGGTCAGCATCACATTCTGCGGCTTCAAGTCGCGATGAAAGATGCCCAGCATATGCGCGGCCTGCAATCCATCCGCAATCTGGATCCCGACGGAAAGCACCAGTTGCAGATTCGCCGGCCCGCGCCCGATCAAGTGATCCAGCGACTGCCCCGGCACATACTGCATCGCGATGTACGCTTCCTCGCCGCTCTCGCCCACCTCGTAGATGCCGCACACATTGGGGTGCTCGATGGCCGAAGCCAGCCGCGCCTCGCGCAGCACCGTCGTGCGCATCTGCTCCGCGGTCAGCGAGCCCGCGCGCAGAATCTTCAACACCACCGGCCGCTGCAGCAGCGTGTCGTTGGCCAGGTACACCACCCCGCTGCCACCGGCGCCCAGGCGTCGGATAATCTCAAAATGCTCAACTGTTTTGCGTTTCATCGCCCTGCTATAAGTCTACCGGCCCGCCCATCAGGAACGTCTAAGGCCAGCGCACATCGTGAACTGCATTCCACTTATGGAAAGAGTCCATCCCAAAATCAACACCGTTATTTTTTTGAATCTAGCCAGCACATCGCGGCACATGCGGGACAGGACTGATGGTTTATGCATGGTAGGTCAGGGCTTCAGCCCTGACCTACCATGCGCGATCAAATAAAAAATAGATTTGTCATCCTGAGCGACCGAAGTCCGCCGCAGTGGACGTAGGGAGTCGAAGGACCTGCATTTGTTTTTCGTAACAGGAGTTAGCCAAAACACGAATACGGGGTGCCCCACCTTCGGCGATTCCAGGAGCGTTTCATCAAGGACTTTGACCCCGAGAACGAGTCGGTCCCTTATCTCATTGAAGCAGTATCTCGCCCGAGACACGTTCTGGCCCGCATCGCTTCACAGGGGATTCGCACGCACGGATCGAACGCTGTGTCTTGAACAGCTAATGGGCGGAGCGAAGTGCAAATCGGAGAAGATGTTTCAGCACGACGCTGCTCAGGGCAATTGCGAAAACCCATACAACCACGTGGGCCCCCACGGCTCCGCGGGCTGCCTCGAAACTCCCAATCAAATAGGCGGCGACAAGTGCAACAAGCCCGGCTAATAGACCGTCTTGCAGCGCGACTTTGAGGCGCCAAGACTGTCGGAACCCAAGGCTGGCAAGTCCTCCGATACCTATCCCAAGAACCGTTGCGAACAGTATGTTGACCACGGCCAACACAAAAGCGCCGCCTGTACCGATCATCACGGCTCCACGTCTCGCTGCTGCAGACAATAAAGGCTGACTTGCTCTAAGAAGTGGTTCCACTGTGCATCTTCAAATTGCTCGCCGCCCTGAGCGGAGGTCGCCGCAGCGACCGGAGTCGAAGGACCTGCATTTCGGGATGCTCAATTTCCCCAATAAACTTCGAAGACGCCGCGCTAGTCGCTATTCCCTATTCCCTATTCCCTGTTTCTCAATGCCCCCGCCTCACCGTCCCCGGCTCCTCCGGCTTCGGCTCCTCCTTCATCATCCGCGCCTGGCTCCGCCGCCCCAGCACCAGCATCGCAATGCCAAATACCAGCAGCACCATCCCCCACCACAGGTTCGCATCAATCCCCAGGCTCCTGGCATAGAGCGCCGTATTTTCGCGCGTAGCCAGCCCAAACGCCGTGAGGATCGCGCCCGTCATCGTAAACATCAACCCCATCGGAATTCGCAGATCGAGATTCATCGTTCGCTCCTCACGCAAAAAAGATATTCAGCGCCACGCACACCACCAGAATCGCCGCCGCCAGGGCCTCGGGCCGCTTCCACCACGGCAGATGTTCGTGCGAAGGCATCTTCGTCAGCGACCGCACCAGTCCAACCAGTTCCTCTTCGGGCCGCGCCCTGGTCATCAGGCTCACCAGCACTGCCACAACAAAGTTCGCGCTGAAGGCCCAGATCGCTCCATAAAAATTCTGCGCCATGTCGCTCGGATAGTGATGCAGCACCATGATCCATCCGCCATGAATCCCCGGATGCGCCTCCAGCGGCAGCGTCAACCCGTGGTGAATCATGGCCGCCGCGGTGCCCGTCACCAGCCCCGCAAACGCCCCGTGCCCGGTCGCCCGCTTCCAGAACATGCCCAGCAGAAACGTCGCAAACAGCGGCGCATTCACAAAGCTGAACACCAGTTGCAGCGTGTCCATAATGTTATTGAAGTTGATTGCCGCATACGCCGTGCAAATCGACAGCAGAATCCCGCCCACCGTGGCCCATCGCCCCACTGCAAGATAATGCCTGTCCGGCGCGCCCTTGCGAATGTACGACTGGTAGAGGTCATACGTAAACACCGTGTTGAACGCCGTCACGTTGCCCGCCATGCCGCTCATAAAGCTCGCCAGCAGCGCCGTCAGCCCCAGCCCCAGAATCCCGGTCGGAAAATAATGCAGCAGCATATTCGGCGTGGCCATGTCGTAGTCCAGCAGCGGCTTGCCGCTCGCGTCGAGCATCACCTTGCCCGTCACCGGGTTCACCTTCGCCGGAATCAATCCGCGCCCCTCTTCCGCCACTTGGGGCACCACGTTGATCTCGTGATAGATCACCCCGTTGTCTTGACGCACAATCTCGGTGGTGTGCGGCGTTGCAACCGCGATCGCGATCAGTCCCGGAAAAATCACCAGGAACGGAAAAAACATCTTCGGAACGGCCTCAATCAGCGGCACCTTCCGCGCCGACTCCATATCCTTTGATGCCATCGCCGTCTGGATCACCAGAAAATCCGTGCACCAGTAGCCCGCGCTCAGCACAAATCCCAGCCCCATTCCAATGCCGATAATGTCCACGCCCATCGGGTTGGTGCTCGCATGCGCCATGCCCTTCCACTCGTGCATGTAGGCTGCGGGTAATGCCGCTTTCAACCCCGCCCATCCGCCCACGTCCTTCAAGCCCAGCAGCACCAGCGGAAAAAATCCGGCCACGATCAGGAAGAACTGCAGCACCTCGTTGTAAATCGCGCTGGTCAGCCCGCCCAGAAAGATGTAAAGCAGAACAATCACCGCCGACAGCACGATCGAGAAAGTGAAAACCCAATCCTGCGGCCAGCCCAGCGAGCGGAACAGCCCATCAAAAACATGCAGCGCCTGGATCAGCCGCGCCATCGCATACATCGAGATGCCCGAGCTGAACACCGTCATCACCGCAAATGAGCACGCATTCAGTGCGCGCGTCTTTTCATCGAAGCGCATCCGCAGGAACTCCGGCACCGACCGCGCCTTCGACCCGTAATAAAACGGCATCATGAAGATGCCCACAAAGATCATCGCCGGAATGGCGCCGAGCCCGTAGAACTGGGCCGTCTCCAGGCCATACTTCGCGCCCGACGCGCCCATCCCGATCACTTCCTGCGCGCCCAGGTTGGCGCTGATAAAGGCCAGCCCGCAGATCCACGCCGGCAGCGCCCGCCCCGCCTGGAAAAAATCCTTGCTCGTCTTCATGTAGCGCTTGAGGGCAAAGCCGATCCCCAGCACAAAGACGAAGTAGAGCAGCATGATCAGCCAATCGACAGACGTGAGTTGCAAGTCATCTCCTTTGAAGCCGCGCGATAGAAGCCGCGTGATGGATCAATTTGCGCGCGCCGGCATTCCGGCCACGCAG
>JBAUCP010000006.1:0-3950 GCA_049677625.1 Occallatibacter sp.
GCCATGAAGAACTCTTCGCTGGTGTTCGATCTTCCCTTGAGGTAGAAGCCAATCCAGATAACCATCGCGAAGTAGATGGCGATCACGGCGATGTCGAGAGTGTGCAGGCGCGCCAGCGGTTCAGCGCTTTCGAGGAGCAGCGCCGGCAACGTAGCAAAAGAACCGGCGGCGATTGAGACTGGGACCAATCCGAGCATTAGGTGTCACCTTGCGAGGCGGAAATTCGTCCGGATAATTACAGACATTGCCCTAGTAAATTGGTTTACTCGCATCCCTGTCAAGCCGGAATACTTCACGATGCAAAGAAATCCGTCTCCGTTGCCGCCCCGCATGCGGCGCAGGGAGCCGGACGCTCCGGAAATTTGAGAAAGCGTTTTCCCGAGGAAGTGTAGCATATCGCACCCGGTGTGAAATACACCCGGTGGCGCGGCCGCTGGCCCGGGTCAGGGCTCGGGTTTTGGCTCAGTCCGTTCCGCCGTGAGCGGTGCGGCCTCTGCTTCCGTCAGCAAGCGTCTCCCAGACGGAGATGCCGCGCTCGCCGGAACAAGAGATCAGGAGCCTGCGCCCATCCGTAAAGGTGACCGTTGCCGACCGGCCATCTCTGCGCGGAGTGACGTGGAGAACCGGATTCGGCTGCCCCGGCCGCAGCGGAATCATGAGCGTAAGCAGAAGCTGCGGGCCCGTGCCGGTGCGCGTATGGAGCAGCGTGGTGGCGGGCACATTCTGCGGGTCCATGTCCTTGCGCACGTTCCAGCCCAGTATCTCGGGAGACTCCTGTGCCGATGCCGCTCTTACTTCGAGGCCACGGCTAAGGAGCGGCACGATCACCAGATTGGCCTGTCCGGCATCGGTGGTTTCAAGAAGGTGAGTGACCGGGTCAATCCGCGTTTGAGTGGTAAGCAACTGCCAGCGATCCTGGTAGGTGTGGGGCTGCTCATCGGTGGGACGCACGCGGTCGGCGACGATGAAGAGATCGGGCTTGAGGAACAGCACATCGCGCTGCTGCGCTGCGGGCTGTGCACGCTCGGGGCCGTAGCCTTCGCCGTAGCCGCCGGAGGCGAAGTCGAAGACGCTGTTCGATTGCCAGCGCGCGTCGATGGGGCCCTGGCTGATGAGGTCGGGATCGTGCCAGGGGTCAGTGGATGTGGTGGGCCGGTTCTGGCCCATTCCGTCGACGATCATGCAGTTGGCGCCGAAGCTGGACGTGGCCCAGGTTCTCCATTTGCTTTTCTCGTAGCTGCCGCCACCGGCATTGAAGACGACCGGGCGGCCGTAGGCCCACACGACGACTTCAAGCTTGGACTGGTGCTGATGGCCCATGCCAATGGGGCCGAGGCGAAAGCCGAGGTAGTTGGCGTCGCGGCTCCAGCCGGAGCGCATCGCGGCCTCACCGGCGCGGTTGAGATAAACGGAAGTGTAGCTCGGCGGCTTGCCTTCAGCGCCGTCGCTCTCCACCCACTTAAAGTCGCTGCGGTTGGGAAAGTTCTCCAGGGCAAGCTTGAAGATCGCGGGAAGATACTGCGGCAGGCCATTGTTGTACTTGGGATTGAAGCGGTCCGGCGCCATGATGTCGAGCTGATACTCGTAGCCCTTTTCAAGCGGCGCGGTGTAGCCCGGGGGTAGTTCGGCCAGGCGGCCGGTCCGGCGCGCGATTTGAGGAATCTTGAGAATATTGCCGAGCGCAACATTCTGATATTCGGTGGAGAGCTCGTCCTGCGCGCCGTCGGGGAGAAACTGCGTGCGCGCCTCCGCGGCAAGTTTATCTGCGGCGAAACTGCGCCAGTCCGCGGCCTCCTTGAACTCGGGAAAGAGTGCGCCGGCGGCGTAGAGGCCGCTCATCTCCATGGTCAGAAAATTCAAGTGTGTGTTGTTGCGGCGCAGGTAACGCCCGTGATCGAGGAACGCGCTGACAAAGACGATCAGGTCCGCATCGCTGACCGAGGGCGAACGGCGAAACGCGAAGAAGGCCGCGGGCCACGAGCCGCCCATGCGGATGCCGGCCTCGATGGTGCGCCATGCAGAGCCGGCCACGTTGTCCACGTGATCGGCCACCGGGCACTGCGCAATCCAGGAGACCATCTCGCGGTCAAAGGTTTCTGCGTAGCGCTCGTCGTGCGTGGTGCCATAGGCCCGGCCCAGCGGACCCCACACAGCCATGCGGTTCAACTGCCATTGCCACTCGTTGTCGGGCGCAACGCCATCCATATGCTCGGTTGCGTTGTAGTGCCAGTCGATCTCGCCGTTGGGAAAGGTATAGAAGAATGGGGTCTGCCCGCCCTCGAGCTTGCCCGCGACGGCCCAGTCGGCAAGTGTCTTGTCCCGATCGCTGAACGGCTCGGATGCAGCGTCCGGATTCCAGTGCACGGAGTCACGCCCGCGCAGGTAGGCGGCGAGGGCCTTTTCGGCTGCGGCTGTGTCATTGGCCTTCAGCGCGGCGGTAACTTGAGCCAGCTCAGGGCGCGTTAGATCGAGCGCGTCGAAGACTGCGGCTTCGCGCGCGCTGACTTCTGTCGTGGATAGATGCTGCGGTGTGGCTGATGTTTGGCTTTGTGCGTAGATGGAAAATGATGCGGTGCAGATCAAGACAAAAGTGAAACATCCGCGCAGAACCCGGCTCATGACTCTCCCATGATTGCGCGGTTCATCATAACAGAGCGGTTGAAGCGGCTAAAGGAGCGCATAGTCTATATTTCGGAATGCACGTGTGGGTTACCCGTTGTCGACGCGACCTCATGCAACCCGCAGAGCGCCTTCAGCATTTCGCGCGGGCACGGACCGTCAACATGCCCGTCGAGCCGGCGCGCTCCATCATGTCGATGAGTTGCGCTGCGTGGCCATAGCCGATGCGCATATGACCATTCGCGCGCTGTGCAGCAAGCATTGGCGCGGGGCTTGCCATCGACGGCTAGGTCGGTTTAATGATGTTATGCTACCTGGCAATAGTAGGTACCGGTTGTGGAAGAGAGAAGTACAGAGGCTAGAGGGTTATGGAAATTTTTCCAGCAGTTCGTCGTGCCCTTGGCAGGTCTGATCTGTTAATTACAGATCGAATCCTCGATGTCGTGAGCATCAAGCTCATTCTTTACGCAATCGCTGCGGTTGCTTCGGTACAAGAGCACGCGTGGCCAACCCGAAATCTTTGGATACCCCATATATCAATTGGCTGGAACCCAGAGTCAATTTGGAAATTTGGGCTCTTGAACGCTCCTAGCGTCTCTGTGGGGATATGTCTACCTGCCTTGTTGTTGTTATTCAGCATCGCAATAACGAGAAGACGACGATGGGGTATGGTCGGCGGCATATGCCTTACCGCAGCGATGGGCCTGACCTACCTTAGTGCACTCAGTCCTTCTCAGTTCCAGCACAATCCAAGCCCGCTTGCCAGTCTATTTTTCCAAGGCGTTGCGGTAGCATTTGTGGCCATCACCTTTAGCTTTTTTTCATATGAGACACGGGCACGGATTGCGGTTTGTTGCGCGTGTTTTTTGATGGCGGTGTGCCTAAGCACTTATGGCTTTTGCGCCTTTGGCGTCCGTCTATCGGTCTTGTGGTATAGTCTTGCCCCCTTATTGACGGCGGCGGCGCTTGCGATTGGCCTAATTCGATTCTTAGGGGAGGTGACGGATGGCAGACGACCTGCTGAAATTTGACATTGATTCCTTCTTGCTTTGGATCAACGCCGTCAGAAGGCCGTTTGTAACAATAGCGGAACTTCTCTCAGACGAAGACGAAAGACGGAGCCTCACTGCTGTATTTCAACTTTGGATTGTATCGGCAATCTTAAGTACGGCTGTAGCCAGTGTAATCGTCCAATTCATTCTTAAGACTCCCGTGGAGCTGAAAGATACTTTGTATTACTTCGCGTCTGGAATGCTCTTTTTTTGCTGACAGTTCTCGTTTTGCATTTGAGCTTGAGGCTAACAGGGATTCCCTCAAATTTCTCGACAACG
>JBAUCP010000007.1:0-2047 GCA_049677625.1 Occallatibacter sp.
GATTTGTTTCCGTCGATGGGAAGGTCATAGTTCTGGTAATAAGGTCCGTTGTTCATGAGGAAAAATTTTCCGGAGGAGAGGAACGCGAGTCCCACGGCCCGGCCGTTTTCTGTAACGTCGAAATCGACGATCGTTCCCGGCACTGCGGCCGCAACCTTGTCCGCCACCCGGTTCATGTATTGGACCAGTTGAAAAGCATATGAGTCTGCCCGCTCCTCTGGCGTGTTGCCTTCCCCGCCATGATTGTGGTGCGGGTCATTGCATCCATACTGACTGATCCCGTCCCATTTGAAATAGCTCACACCAGACTCTTTTGCCAGCCGGATCAGCGCGTCCGCGAGGGCATCGCCGTATCCGCTCTCAATGCACATCCAATAGCCCTTTTCGGTCTCCCATACATCGTGAGGCTCGGCTATCTTTCCGTTCCAGGAAATACGCCACTCTGGATGTTCACGGACGACCTTGCTGGACACCGCTGCCGACAGAGGGCCAATCCACAGGCCCAGCTTCATGCCGTATCCGTCCAGCTTGGCCTTCACTGCTTTCAAGCCATCCGGGAACCGTTTGGTGCTGACCGTCCAGTCGCCGGTCTTTTCGTACCATCCAGTATCCAGCACAAAGACATCGATGCCCATCCGGTGCGCCACGTCGATTTCTTTCAGAATGCGGTCTTCATTCATCGACTCCAGATACGGCTTGCCATTCCACCACTTATTTCGCTCCTGAAAATTCCATGTGTTATAGAAAATGTAGGGTTGTCTCGATCCTGCATTCTGCGTCATGTACTTGAGCACAAAACGGCGATAAGCCGAGGCCAGTTGATCCATGCCGCCCTGTACCGCGGCGGTTTCCATCCAGATAGTTTGATAGCTATGATTGGCGTCGATCAGTTGACCGGGAAGATAGTTCCCCTTGACGGAAGTAAGACGCACGCTGCGATCGGGGCCGAGTTGATAGTGGAGATATGCATCCGGCGCCGGGGAGCCGTGCTCATAGGCCAGCAGGAAGCTGCGACGGCCATCGCTGGCGGTAAGGATAGGCCCCATAAAAGCGTCGCCGTCCTCGAAATATCTGTCTCCGATCTTCTCTTCGGAGAGCGTATAACTATGGGTCAGTTCCACAAAATTCGACAGCGAGACCTCTTCCGCGTCCGGTAGCTGCTTGAGAGAAGTTTGCAGATATGTCAGCCTGTTCTCCCCCGAAAGCGCAGTGAGCGTGTCGTGCCCATCGCCTTTGAGCATATAGCGAAAGCGAACCACCGGGGTTTTGTCGTTGACCTGGAACTGGATGCTCAGTTTCAGATGGGGGTTATCGGCAAGTGCGCCCTCAAAGCTATATTCCGTTACCCCGTTGTTGAGCTGAATCGGAGCTTCGGCCGCGGAAAAATGACGGACCTTTGCTGTGACCTGCTTTCCATCGATCTCAAAGGTCGGAGGAGCAAACGGATACGCCGAGCTTCCGTCTGCCGCGCCATATTCCCAAAGGCAGCCCTGCTCTGAGGGAAAAGCTATCCATACCTGACTGTTTCGGACAGCAGTGTCCGTGTGAGCTGCGGCGTGCGCCGCAAGGTGCACGGAAAGACTGCAGAGCAGCAGGCTCGAAGCTAACATTCTTCCAATTGTTCCGATTCGCATTCTCTCGTTCCGTATTGTCATTACCGCTTTCACCAGGCACGGCTCCTATTCATTCCAACACGATTATCCCGCTACCAAACTGAATTTCCAGCCTGCCATGCGTCAGGACTGTTCCAACTGTCCGAAGGACTGAAGACTGAATACCTGGCATCGGACGCAAAACTCTTTACCTCGCTCGTCCGCTTCACATGGCTCCTGCAGGGGCTGCAGTTGAAGCGCGTACGGTCACAACCATGGAGCATCGGCATTTGGTTTGGGAGCAATGTATTTCTGAATCAGCACTTGGCGGTACCCCAGAGCGAGCATTTCGCGGGATCAATGCTCATTTGCCCGACGTTGGATATCGTTCCCCAATATCGCACAGATACTAAACGGCATGGATCGGCTTGTCAACGATGGAACGCAAGCGTATC
>JBAUCP010000008.1:0-3124 GCA_049677625.1 Occallatibacter sp.
CCAAGATGTCCATGATGCTCTGGTACCGCTTCAACGATTGAAGAGGATTGAAAGGAGCCGCACTCGATGAGCGCACGTTTTCGCAACCTCGACCCCAAATCGCGGCGGCTGGTGGCCGCCGGCAACCTTTCACTGGCCATTGCGCTGGTGTTGTGGAACTTTGCCCGCCCGGCCGGCAACGCCAGCCACGCCTGGCTGGATGCAATCTGCGGATTGTTCTTCGGCATCTCCATCGGCGCCAATCTCACGGCGATTCGGCGCGCCGGCCGCTGCCGCGTGAGCTCCTCGTAGCCGCGCGCGCCCTCTATACTGAACCCACAATGGCTTCCCGCACCCGTTCCCAGGCTCTCCACGCCCGCGCCGAGCGCTACTTTCCCGGCGGCGTCAACTCGCCGGTGCGCGCGTTTCGCGCGGTGGGCGGCGCGCCGCCCTTCATTGAGCGCGCTGAGGGCGCTTATCTGGTCGACGCCGACGGCAACCGGTACATCGACTACTTCGGCTCCTGGGGTCCGATGATCCTGGGCCATGCCTTTCCGCCGGTGGTGGAGGCGATCGAACGCGCGGCGCGCAACTCGGCCAGCTTCGGCGCGTCAACGGCAGCCGAGGCCGATCTCGCAGAACGCATCGTAGCCTGCTATCCGGCCATCGAGAAACTCCGTTTTGTAAGCTCTGGGACCGAGGCCACCATGTCGGCAATCCGCGTGGCGCGCGCGGCAACCCGGCGCAAGATCGTCATCAAATTCGAGGGCTGTTATCACGGCCACGCTGACGGGCTGCTGGTAAAGGCCGGCTCCGGCGTGGCCACCTTCGGCATTCCCGGCTCGGCCGGCGTGCCGGAGGAGGTTGCAAGCCTCACACATGCATTGCCCTACAACGATCTCGCCGCCGTTGAAGCCGCTTTTGACGCGCATCCTGACGAAATCGCCGCGGTGATTCTGGAGCCGGTGGTCGGCAATGCGGGCTGCATCCCGCCCATGCCCGGCTACCTGCACGGCCTGCGCGCGCTCACGGCTCGCGAGGGCGCGCTGCTGATTGTGGACGAAGTAATGACCGGCTTTCGCGTATCGCTGGGCGGCGCGGTGGAGCTCTATGACCTCGACCCCGATCTCATTACGCTGGGAAAGATTGTGGGGGGTGGTTTGCCGGTGGGCGTGTTCGGAGGGAAACTCCGTTTCATGGACCTCCTGGCGCCGCTTGGCCCCGTCTATCAGGCCGGAACGCTAAGCGGCAACCCGCTGGCGATGGCCGCGGGCCTCGCGACAGTGGGCTATCTGCAGGAACATGCAGGCGAGGTTTACCCACGGCTTGAAGCTACATCGAAAGCCGTTGCGGAGGGCGTTGCTGCTGAAGCCGAGCGCGCCGGCGTACCGCTCACGCTCAACCGCGTGGGCTCCATGTGGACCTGGTTCTTCACTCCCGATCCGGTGAGCAACTACGACGAGGCCGCAAAGTCCGACACGGCCGCGTTTGGCCGCTTTCACAGCGCCATGCTCGACCGAGGCGTGTGGCTGCCGCCTTCGCAGTATGAGGCTGCGTTTATCGGCACGGCGCACGGCGAGCAGGAAATCTCCGCAACGATTGCCGCCGCGCGCGAGGCGTTCAAAACCGTTGCCGTTGGATAGCAGCTACGAATCTCGATGCCAGGCATCGAGCGTCACAAACCGGTGCGTTTGCTTGTAGCGCGCAATGAGCTGCTCCGCCGCGGTCACGGAAGGCGCGCGATTCGTGCCCTGCGCACGGTGCCCGCCATCGTGCAAAACGATGTTCGCAGCACGGCCTCCACGTTTGAGGCGTTCCAGCTTCTGCCCTAGCCGCTTCGAAATCTTGTCGGCTGAAGGCTCGCTCCAGTCGCTGGTCATCGCGTTCCACAGCACCGGCGTCAACTTGAGCTCGCGCGCAATGCGAAACACTACCGGACGCCGCGCGCCGTAGGGCGGGCGAAAATATCGGACCGGCGCGCCGGTAATCTCTTCGAGCGCCTGGCTGGTGCGCGCAAGCTCCTCGCGCACACGCTGCGCCGGCTTGCGCGACAGATCAGGATGCGACCACGAATGGTTGCCGATGAGGTGACCGCCGGCCGCGATCCGCCGCACCAGCTCCGGCTGCGCCTGGGCAAAGCCGCCGAGCAGGAAAAACGTCGCGTGCACATCGTGGCCGGCAAGCAGGTCGAGCAGCCTGGGGGTCCAGGCCGGATTGGGGCCGTCGTCAAAGGTGAGCGCCAGCTCGCCGGGACGCGCGGGCGCGGTCAACGCATCTCCAAAGATGCGCGAGCCGGGCCAGTGCGAGGCATAAGCCCAGCCGCCGGCTGCGAGCGAGAGCCCCGCCAACGCGCCCAAACTCGGGTAAAGGCCGGCGTAAACCTCTGCTGAGAGAGAAGAAAGCATCTGAACTACCAGTGTGCGGCTCCCGGCCTGCGAATCGCAAGAACCCGCGCGGAGCCGGCAGCAAACCAGGAATTGGTACGCGCACGCAGCCATCACCTCGTGCGGGCGTATACTTGTCTTGTTCGGGCTGCATCCTGAGTCTGCGGAGCAGCACTGGAGCCAGCCATGAGCCTTACGCAATTTCCAAGCGGCGCAAATCCATCCTCCAGCTCTTCTCCCTTCACAAAAGTCACCATGCCTGCACTGGCCGAGATGAAGCGCCAGGGCAAGCCCATCTCCGCGCTCACGGCGTATGACTACGCCACCGCGCGCCTTGTGGACGAGACCGGGATCGACCTGGTGCTGGTGGGCGATTCGCTGGCCATGGTGGTTCTTGGCCACGAAAATACGCTGGCCGTCACCGTGGATGAGATGCTGCACCACACCCGCGCCGTGCACCGCGCCGTGCGCCGTGCACTTGTGGTGGCCGATATGCCCTTCGGCAGCTATCACGGGCCGGTGGCCGAGGCCGTGGCCAACGCGGTTCGATTCGTCAAGGAAGCAGGCGCGGAGGCGGTCAAGATCGAAGGCGCGCGCGTCGATCTCATCCGTGCGCTCACCCTGGCTGAGGTTCCCGTGGTGGGGCATCTGGGGCTCACGCCGCAGAGCGTGCACCGCATGGGCGGCTACCGCGTGCAGGCCCGCTCTACGGAGGGCGCAGAGGATCTCAAGCTCGAAGCGCAAGCAGTGGCGGCGGGGGG
>JBAUCP010000009.1:0-2987 GCA_049677625.1 Occallatibacter sp.
ACACGTCGCCTGACCAGACCGCCGCGCCGTTGCGCTGCTGGCCCGCGAAGGCCGAGCGCGTGAGCACGAAGACCCGCTTGTCGGGATTGGCCTGCTCCCAGTGCTCCTGCACCCCGGCCGTATGCGCAAGGGAAAAGATATTCGTATACTCCAGCCCGCTGCCGATGTGCAGTTGCTTGTAGCGCAGGATTGCGTCGCCCGAGTGCGGCCAGTACTCCTCGGGCTCCGAGCTGTCCAGCCAGAAGGCATCCCACCCCTGCGCAAAGAGCTTGCCGACAAACTGGTCCCAAAAGAAATCTCTCGCCTGCGGATTGGTCGGGTCGTAAACATGCGCTCCGGGAACCTCGAATCCCTTCGCAACCATCTCCTTGAAGTTCTCGGCCGTCGAGTCCATCATGGCCCACGCCGAAATCATCGCGTGCACGTGCTCGTCGTGCAGCGTCTTCAGCTCCGCCGGCACATCCGTGTAGCCGGAGTTGAAGATCGGGTCGCCCTTCCCGCCCTCCTTCCACCAGTACCAGTCCTGCACAATCGCATCCATGGGGATGTGCCGCGCGCGATACTCGCTGGCCACGGAGAGAATCTCATCCTGCGTGCGATAGCGGTCCTTCGACTGCCAGAACCCGTAGGCCCACTCCGGAAACAGCGGCACGCGTCCGGTCATCGAGCGGTATTGGTGGATAATGCCGTCCATCTGCGGGCCGTAGAGAAAGTAATAATCCACCTGCGGCGCGGCCATCGACTCAAAGTTCAGGTTGAGCGGGAACCGGTTGTCGACGTAGCTGAAGGAAGCCGTGTTCCACAGAATGGCGTAACCCTTGCTCGAGACCAGCAGCGGGATGGCAATGTCGGTGTTGTTCTGGGCCAGCTCCACCGTGCTGCCGCGATAGTTGAAGAGCCCACTCTGGTGCTGTCCCAGCCCATAGATGGCTTCGGAAGCGTCAGGTCCGAACCGGTCTTCGATGTGGTAGAGACCCTGAGCCTCTGAGGGTAGATAAGTGCGCGGCAGGTTGGGGATCTCATGCGTCAGCGCGTCGCCCTGCGCCGATTTGAAGCTGAGGTTGCCGTTGCGCAGCGAGAGAGACACCACCAGCTTCGCCGTGGTGAGCGTAGCCTGCTCTCCTGGCGCGCTGCCAGTCTGCCAGCCCGACTCGGTAAACTCGAATGTGGCGCCAGGGCAGGCCTGCGCCGCGACCAGCATCCAGGGCTGCGCCTCATGCGAAGCCGGCGCAGATACGGGACGGGCGACCACGTGGATGAGCGAGTCGCCGCAGACCGTCACCTCAAGCGCCTCCGTATCGTTCGTCGCGGTAAACCCGGTCGAAGTCTTGACCGCTTGCATGGCCGAGGGGTGCGGAACTTCGCCGGTGACGAGCTGTCCCGTGGCGCGCGGAGGAGAGGCGGCGAGCAGCGCAAAAAGAGCGGCTGAAGAGAAAAGCGCGGAACGGATGCGTGCGGAGCGGATCAAGACTCACCTCGATGTATCGCGGAAAAGAGCGACGGCGGAACCATCCGCACAAAGAGAAACGGCCCCTGCCAGTAGCTGAGGCCGTTCCTGTTGCAGAAAAGTGCAAGACATCTATTTCAGGTTGCCGTTCGAATCCATGGTGATGCCGCCGGGACCGGCGTTCTTCGCCGCTTCATTGGCCTTGCGCGTGCTCATCGCCTTTGAGGTCCAGTCCTGCGCTTCGGCCATGTCCTGGTCCACAGCGGCAGCATTGCCGAAGTCTACATCGGCCTTGTTGCGATAGATCAGGTTCAGGTATTGCATGGCGTCGTCGTAATTGGGCCGGTTGGCCACCGCCTGGTTCAGATACTGCAGACCCTCTTCCACCAGCGGTGCATTCTCCTGGGCCAGCGGCTCCATCACCTTCTTCGGCGCCTTCACGTTGCCCTTGCCGTCGTCGTTCAGCCCTGCGTCCTGCAGAGCCTTGAGCTTGTTCTCGTGCGCCTTGGTCCAGTCAATCACGCCAACCGTGTAAGCCGCTTCAGGATCCTTCGGATCTGCGGCCAGAACCTTCTTCTGCCACTCCTCCGCCTGATCGAGATTCTTCAGGCTGAAGTAAATGCCGGCAATCTGCTTCATGCTGTTCACGTCGCTCGGGTTCTTGGACAGAACCTCTTCGAAAATCTGGATGGCCTGATCGGCTGTCTTCAGATTGTCCGGCGTGGTCAGTCCGGGCACCACGTTCTGGGCAAGCGCTGTGGCCAGGTACGTCTTTGCCATGGGCAGGGTGGGGTCAAGCTGGGTAGCTTTCTGGAAGTGGTCGATCGCCTCTTCGTAGCGGGCGCTCTTGTAAGCGTCCACGCCCTTGTTCAACTGGTCACGGGCTTCGAGCTGGCTGCACCCGCTCATGGAAAGCACCATGCCGGCCAGGGTAACCGCGAGCGCCGAAAAACGTGCGGGTCCATTCATGTTCGTCTTCTTCTCCTTCAGGCGTAGGCTTTGTGGCCGCGCCTGGAATGAATTGCAACTGGCCGGAAGCCAGGGTGAAAAAAATTTACTCCCGTTCGCCGGACTGACCGCATGCAGATACTGCCGGAGCAATTGGCCTTCAGCGCAGCAGGCGATTCGATCTCCTTACAACCCGGCTTCAACCCTGGGAGTCAGCAGTCCGACCCGGTCCACGCCGGCAGCGTGTGCAATGTCGATCGCGTTCGCCACCTGCGCAAAGGCCAGCTCGTCGTCCGCCTTCACAAAAAGAGTCCGGTCGGCGCGATTGGCATAGATCGCTTCCAGCCGAGCCGGCAAATCCTCACGGGCCACATCTTGTTGATTGATCCTGAATCCGGCCTCCCCGCCGCGCCCGCTCAGAACCTCAAGAACCACAGTGCGGCTCACATCGGCATCGTTCCTGGCAGGCTTAGGAGTCAGCGCGGCCTCTCCGGCTGAAGTAGCGGGAACAATCAGCATGAAAATGATCAGCAGAACCAGCAGCACATCGATCATCGGAGTCACGTTGATCTCCGAGGACATCTCGTCCGCA
>JBAUCP010000010.1:0-2713 GCA_049677625.1 Occallatibacter sp.
ATCTGCTCCACTTCATCGGTGATGTGCACCATCTCGCGGTGCTTGCGCGTTTCAAAGACCAGATATTCGGTATGACTCTTCATCGGCATCTCCTCAACGCTTATCCTAAAGACATCTGTGACGGAGACCAACGCCCAAGCCGATGCACTTTCGCAGCGCGGAGTCGAATTGCTCGCAGCCGGATCTCCGGATGAGGCGGTGCGGGCCTTTCGCGCGGCAATTGAGGTGGACCCTGCGCACATTGAGGCGCATCACGGACTGGTGCGCGCACTGCGCGACGCCGGCAGACTGGAGCAATCCATTGCCGCCGCGCTGGCGCTCACCGGGCTCACGCCCTCCGATCCGCTGGCCCACACCGCGCTCTCCATCTCGCTGCAGCACGCTGGAAAGGTTCCTGAGGCAGAGGCTGCGGCGGGGCGCGCGCGCATCCTCGAGTGGAAGATGCAGCTCCAGTCCGGGCCGGAGAAGACGCCGGGCGAGGAACGAAATCCGTGACGCGGAGGACCGATGCCGCCAAGCGCCTGCGCAGGATGCATGACCGGCTCGCGCGGGCCTACGGGCCGCAGCACTGGTGGCCGGCCGAGACCGCGTTCGAAGTGATTCTGGGCGCCTACCTCACGCAGAACACGGCCTGGAAAGCGGTGGAACGCTCGCTGGCCAATCTGCGCGATGCCGGGGCGCTCACGCTCGAGGGCCTGCGCGCGATCGCGGTCGAAGACCTCAGCCGGCTCATTCAGCCGTCAGGGTTCTTTACCCGCAAAGCGCCTGCGCTCAAGGCATTTGCCGCCATGGTTGACGAGGAGTTTTCGGGCTCGCTCGAGGTGCTGGCTGCCACGGCCACGCCCGCTCTGCGCAAGCGTCTGCTGGCACTGCCCGGCGTGGGGCCTGAGACGGCCGATGCGATTCTGCTCTACGCGCTTGGCCACCCGGTTCCGGTGGCAGACGAGTACCTGCGGCGGGTTGCCGAGCGGCACGAGCTTCTCGACGCCGGGTCCGGACGCAGCCAGTACGATTCGCTAGCCGATCTGACGCGGCGCGCCTTCGCCGCCGATCCCGCTGCTGATCATGCGCGGCTCTTCAACGAGTTTCATGCGCTTACGGTTGCGGTGGGCAAGGCGCACTGCGGGCGCGTGCCGTGCTGCGAAGGATGTCCGCTGGCTTTCGATCTCCGCGCTGTCGAGGGCAAGGCCGCGGGCTCTCGGCAGCCCGCACCCTCAAGGCGTAAGCTGGAGACATCATGAGTCCAGCGCCGCAACAGCCACAACTGAATCTTGCACAGACCCCCGACTACCGCGAGTCCTACGCCAACAGCGTGCAGGTGCGCGTAAGCGTGTGGGACTTCCAGCTCGTCTTCGGCCTTGCCTCCAGCGAGAGTCCTGAGCAGGTGACCATCCGCAACCACCAGGCCATCTTTCTGAGTCCGCAGCAGGCCAAGGCTCTCTACAACGTGCTGGGGCAGCACCTGGCGCAGTACGAGCAGGCCTTTGGGCCGCTGAACCTGGAGCCGCAGAGCCAGGGATTTCCGCGCGGGCCGGTGAATTGACGAAGGAACAGGGACTAGGGACTAGGGACTGGAAACAGTTTTTGCCTGCCTGCTGCAGTTGTTTTCCATCATCCAAGGAGCGGAGTGGTGCGCTTCAACAGAATATTCAATCCCTGGCGGGATGCGCCGCTGCCGTTGTGGATGATCTTTCCGGTGGTTTTTGCGGCGCTTTACGCCAGCCATTTTGCGCTGCTGAGTGTTCCTTACTACTGGGACGAGGCGGGCTACTACATTCCGGCGGCGTGGGACTTTTTCCGCACCGGCTCACTCATTCCCATCACGACGCTGACCAACGCGCACCCGCCGCTGCCGAGCATCTATCTGGCGCTGTGGTGGAAGTTCTCCGGCTTCTATCCCGAGGTGACGCGCGAGGCGGTGCTGATGGTGGCTGCGCTGGGACTGCTCGGCGTGTGGCGGCTGGCGACGCGCGTTACCGGCGTGGCCTCGGTGGCCATCTGGACGACGGTGCTCACCGGTCTTTATCCCATCTGGTTTGCGCAGAGTTCGCTGGCCCACGCGGACATCTTTGCCGCCGCGTGTTCGTTGTGGGGACTGGTCTTCTCGCTGCCGGCGCGGGGGCGCAACCCGCTGGCGGCGGCGCTCTGGTTTTCTGCCGCGGCGCTGTGCAAGGAGACGGCCATCGCCATTCCGCTGACGCTGGCGGCGATCGGCGTGGTGGAAGGATGGCGGCAGGGTGCTCCGGCGTGCGCGCGGTTGTGGCGCGAGGCGGCATGGTTGTGCGCTTCGGTGCTGCCGCTCGTGGTGTGGTACGCCTACCACTACGCGAAGACCGGCTATCTATTTGGCAATCCCGAGTATCTGCGCTACAACGCGGAGACGACGCTTGCACCGCTGCGTATTCTGGCGGCCTTCGGCCATCGCATCCTGCATCTCACGGCGCACATGAATCTGTTTGTGCCGGTGATCATGGCGCTCTCCGCGCTGCTGCTCACTCCGCTGCCTGATGGCGAAGGCCATGAGCGGGCCGGCATCGGCCGTCCGGAGCTTCTGCGCATCTTTCTTTTGCTTTTGGTGGAGGCCTTCCTGTTCAGCGTGCTGGGCGGCGCGCTGCTTACGCGTTATCTGCTGCCCATGTATCCGCTGGTGCTGCTGCTCGCGGTGAGCACGCTTTACCGCCGCGTGCCTTACTGGCAGGGACTGGCGCTGATC
>JBAUCP010000011.1:0-4688 GCA_049677625.1 Occallatibacter sp.
GCCTGCACCACGATCAGCACTTTGATGAGCTCATTCAACGAGAAGAGGCAGGCCAGGGTGGAGCTTATTCCCATGAAGAGAAGCGACACGGTGGGAAATCCTCCGGTTCGATGCAGACGGGCGAAGACGGCGAAGAAGCGGCCGTCCGCCGCTGCCGCGTAGGGAATGCGCGAGTAGCCGAGCATGTTGGCAAAGACGGCGCCGAAGCTGACGATGAGCACCAGCACGGAGACCAGCAGGCCCGCCCAGCGGCCGTAGACGAGCTGCATGAAGTCGGCTGCGATGGCCTGCGAATTTTCGGCGACGCGCCAGTCCATCGATCCGATGATGGACAAATTCATGAGCAGATAAAGCACGCCTACGACGAGGATGGAAAGAATGACCGCGCGCGGAATATTCTTCTGCGGCTGCTCGATCTCGCCGCCGAGCAGACACGCATTGTTGTAGCCGCCGTAATCGTAGACGGCGATCAGCGTTGTTGCGCCCAGGCCGGTCCAGAAGGCGCGCGACATTCGAAACGCGCCGGGAGTGAAATCAAAGGCCATGGAGGCATGAAAGCGTAGTGCGCCGCTGGCGATGACCCAGCAGCAAGTGGCTACGACGATCGCGGTGATCGCGACCGTGATGCGGTCAATGGAGCGGATGTTTCTGTAGAGCAAGAGGGCATTTACCAGGCATACTGCTACGGCTACGGCGATTAACTCCTGATGCGTCAGCCTGGGATAGATGAAGCTCATGTATTCTGAAAATCCCACGGCGCCGGTAGCGATGGAAATCGGTCCGGTAAGCAGTGTCTGCCACAGAAACAAAAAGCTCATTGGCTCACCGAAGGTGTTTCTGCCATAGGCCTCGCGCAGATAGTAGTACGAGCCGCCCGAGGCAGGCATTGCCGATCCGAGCTCAGCCCATACCATTCCGTCACAGAGGCACAAGAAAGCGCCCAGCACCCAGCCAACCATTGCCTGCGGTCCACCCATGGCGGCAATCGCGAGCGGGATGGTGAGAAACGGCCCCACGCCCACCATGTTCAGCACATTCGCGGAGATTGCGCCAAAGGGCCCAAGACCGCGCTCGAGCTGCCGCTGATTTTGAGTGCGCGTCTGCATCATCTGTGACCAGCCCGGAAAACATGGTGTGCAAAATGGCAAATGCGGCCATGGGACAGTTTCCTACTCTTTCCTACTTTGCCGCGGCTTTCAGAAGCGGGTTCTTTGACAGACTGAGCAGGTTGGCGAATATCCGGAACGCGCCGGGCACTCCGAGCGGCAACTGCCGGTAGAAGGCGTACGCGGTATAGACATACACGCCCGATCCATAACGCGCGATGACCATGCCTCCCTTTTGCGGGTCCTGGCCGGGATCGTGCGTCTCAAGCAATGCCTCATATTGCGGGTCCCACGACTTGAGGAATTTTGAACCGCGTTCTTCAATCCACCCGTCAAAGTCTTTTCCCGTGATGACATTGGGCCACTTCATGGATGGGTTGTCGGCATCGAGGATGGTCACAACCGAGTGTTCATCGGTTACTTCTTCCGGATTCTGCGTCATTACATACGGATAGGGGCCGAAGTTGTGATCGAACTCCGGCGTCTGGTATTGCACCACCACCGCTCCGCCATTCTTTACGTAATCGAGCAGACGGCCGTTGTAAGTCCGCAGGTCGTCGCGCACCGCATAGGCGCGCACGCCGACCAGGATCTCATCGTATTTGCTCAGGTCGCCGGAAGCGAGATCGTTCTGCGTGAGGAAGTGCACATGGATTCCAAGATCCTCAAGCGATGCGGGGACATCGTCGCCGCTGCCTTCGATGTAGCCTATCTGAAGGCCCGCGCCTACTTTTACATTGGCGCCGGTAAGTTGATAACTTGCCGCGCTGTACTCAAAGTACGGTCTGAGCCCCGGATAACCTGTCTGAACATAGCCCTCTTTGTATTCCTGGTTATCGTAATCGGCTATGGCCTTGATCTGATAACTCTGCTCCCTGATGTGCGATGGAGTTACCTCGAACGTGACGATCTGCTCCTGGCCGTCCTGGGCGAAGGAGAACGATGCGCTGGCTGGATTGGACTTCCAGCCATCCGGCATGGCCAGGTGGACGCTGCCCTGAGCGGGACCTTTCACATTGCTGTGTATCCTGACGCTGAGCGGAATGGATTGCTTATCGAGAGGGATCACTCCGGCGCTCTCGAGCATGGTGACGGAGATTGCCGGACCGATGGGCAGCGGATAATTCACCTGGCCGGCGCCTACTTCATGCTGGACGGTTTGCACTACTTCACTTAGTTGGATTTTCGCCCCGTGAAAAGAGAAGTCCACTTTGGCCTGGAGCGGGTAGGGCGCGACGGGCATGTTTCTGTACTCGGGCTTCAACAGATCGTAATACGGCTGGTCGAGGCCGGGACGGTCAAAGTACGGCCGCGTATAGGCGGCGTCCGCCGGAATCTGAACGGTGAACAGCGTGTTCATCACGCCGCCGCCGTCAATCGAGCCGGAGTCTTTGCTGGCCGTTGTGTCCGCGGCGATGGTCTTTCCTTCGAGCTCCAATGCCACATGATCGATGTTGACAGCGGCGCTGCCGTCATCGGCCATGTGTACGAGCACGCGAAACGTCTGGCCCGGGATGGCCATGGGGAAGTTCGGCTGTTCGATGCGCATAAAGCCGCGCATGGGCTGCGGATTGGCCGTAGTCTGGTTGGAGGTTACAGTCGCGTCAATGGACAGGCTGAGAGCCATTGCCAGAGCGTTGTTGAACTGCGTGCGCTTTACGTTCAGCTCATGCAGCACATCGTACTTTGCATCGTCAGAGAGAGTGCTGCCGTTCACCTGATCGATGAGCTGTTCCGTCGCCAGCATTCCGTCAGCGAGTGCGGACGCGATCGAGCCTGGGTCGGTGGGCGAGTAATCGTGAGTTGCCTTCTCGACAAGCCCATTGATTTTGTTGAGGCCGTCGGTGAGAAAGCCGTGCTCCTGGTTGCCGGCCAGCGTGGCGATTCCGGCTAGCGATACATCGATTCCATCGAAGAAGCCGTTTTCTTCAGCGGCCGCCTGGATGCGCGAACCGAAGCGGTGATATGCGGAAAATGCCGCGCCGGCGGATGGCACTTCGCCGCCGCCGTTCTGCGATTTCTGGTAGGCGAGACCGGTGCGCGAGATCTGCTGGTCGCTGAGGCCGTTGACCGGACTGTACGTGCCGGTGGGAATCCTGACTGTTGCGCTGACCGGGCCCTGCTCAAACTTTCCGGAGATGTAGTTCTGCACTCCGTCGACGCGGCGGAAGAACGGCGCGCGCGCGTATTCCTTGTAGGGATTCCATGGGCGCAGGCCTTCCTTGATCTGCTCGGGAAAGACGGTGGGATCTCCCGCGGCGGTGAATACCTTTTGCGCCCAGCGGCCAGCGGCCTGGTGGTTGCCGTGTCCATCCGAAGGTCCGCCGACAAATACTGAGGTGATGACAAGCGGACGCGTGAGCCGCACTACGCGCACCACATCAGAAAATACTCGGGTGTCGCCGCCCCACTTGTCGAGAGCCTCATCCAAGGTCTTCGAGAAGCCGTAATCCGCCGCGGTGGTGAAGAACTGGGTTGCGCAGTAATAGCGGTCAGCCTGCAACAGCTCTTCCGTACGCACCAGGCCCAGCGCATCCCAAAAGTCCGACGACATTTCGTTCGCGCCGCCCTCGCCGCGGTTGAGCGTGAGCAGCCCGACGCGCGCGCCGACGGTACGCGATTCATAGGCAAGCGTGCCCCCGTCTTCGTCGTCGGGGTGGGCGACGATCATCAGCATGCTGGCGCGGGTGTGGAGCTGTTCGAGCGCTACAGTGAGCGCCGCGGCGCCGCGGTTCTCAGGAATTGCCAGCGCGTCTTCCTGCTCGCTTCCCTGCGTCTTGCACGGCGACTGCGCCATGAGAGCCGTCGTAAATACCAAGGCCAGCGCGGCGGCAATCGCACAACCGGGCGCGTGTTTCTTCACATTCGTTGTTCTCATTCGATTTGCCTTTTTTATCAGTGTTTCGAACCGATGCTTCCGTATTGGTCCGCGCCGGTCCAGGCGTGCCGACTGCGGGAACCGGTCAAGAACGCCATTGAACCGCGGCTGCGCGGCGAAGTCTGTTGTTCTTGCATTGTGAAGCGCGAGCGTGATCCGCGCCGCCACTTTCAGGAAAGCGGCGCGGAGGTTAGCGGTGGCTAGAAATAAAACTTGATGGCTATCTGCACAGTGCGCGGCCCGGCGGTTGTGCTGGTGACTTTTCCAAAGTTTGCGCCGGAGGTGGAGATATTTGTGCCGGGGTTGCCGAAGCTCGCGTGATTGAATGCATCGAAGAACTCAAAGCGCAGCTCAATTTTGTCTGCTTCCGCTACCGGGAATTGCTTGAAGAGGCTCAGATCCTCATCTTCAAGCCCTGGCCCGTGAAACATGCGTGGACGGCACGAGCCGAAGTTTCCCAGCGTGGGTGCGGAGAATGCTGCTGGATTGATGAAGAATCCGGTGGCGTTTACTCCCACGTAATTGTGGGGGTTCTTCGAGGCGCTTGTCCATGGATCGCCGATGCAGTTGGCGTAGGATGCGGAGTTGCCTCCCGTGTCGCTGACGTTGGTGGCCGTCACATTGAAAGGTTCTCCGGTTTGCAGCGTGACGATTGCGTTGGCCTGCCAGTTGCCGACCAGACGCGAGACCAACCGATCGTTATT
>JBAUCP010000012.1:0-3529 GCA_049677625.1 Occallatibacter sp.
GCTCGGTCGCATTCGCGCGGACGATGTTGTCGACGCTGGTGTCGTAGGTATCAGGCCGGCCAAATACCTCTACGCCAATCTCCAACTCGTGGACATGGTCGCAGCCATCCTTGAGAGAGCGCTGGGCCACGTAGAACAGGAACTCGCGCAATCGTGGTGCGCGGCGCAAATGCGGGCTCGCTGCGATGCGCTCAAGAAGGGCCCAGCATGCTTCTGAACCGGGTGACTCCTTCTCGGTGGGAGTGAAAACCGTCATCGCAGCGCCTGCCCAAGCCTTCAATCTCAGATTCCCCAAAGCTTACCACATGCCACAACGGTGGGGATTTTGCTCAACTAACGGTTAAGTTGCGCCGCAACCCGACAGACACGCCATGTCTGCGAAGAGCCCGTGTGCAGTTGGCAATTCGTTTCAACTCGGCGCCGGCTAAGCGTCTAAATATATTCATCTTGTCTGGATGACAGACGTGTAGCACAATCCGGCGGGTCTGGCGCAGTCAACTCCGGCGAGCCTACAGGATAGCCCGTCTGAGAGCCGGACGACGGACAAGCGGAATTGCCCACATACCCCGCTGAAGAAGCCAGACTGTGGGCAGCACTGTAAATTGACTTGTCCTTCATGGCCCTGAAAGGCAATTCTCCTCTGTCTTCAAAATTGAGGATTCGGCCTAGATGAAATCGGTTCAAGTGATGCGAAGAGCGGTGGACCCGTGCGGGCCGAAAAAGGAAAGCAGCGAAGCGCCAGGACGCTTTTTACGAATAGCGGCCGAGAATTTGCCAGATTGGTGTTATCCACCCCCACCAGCCCCGGATCGACGGACTGATCAGAGGCGCTGCGAAAACCTATCAGCGGTGAGCAATTTTGAACGGACATGCGCGGCCCAGGGAGCTTTTATTAGCGAGGCGTGATTCAAGAACTGAAACTCAAGTATCGTGTGGGGCTCCTGGAAGGCAAAACGGAAATTCCGGTCAACAAGTCGCTGCCAGCCAGCGGGGCAACCGGCTGGAACTCGTGTCCGGACTCCAACAGCAACGATAGTCGAAGAAAAACGAACTCAACTCAGGAGGCAGCGCTCAGATGAAAACGTTAGCCAGTTGTTTCACGCACACGCTCTGCAAATGGAATAAGTCAGTCCTCGTCGCCCTGTTTGGACTGATCATGTGCTGCTCAAGCGCGCTCGCTCAGAGCGGCGCGGGCTCCATTCAGGGAACAATTACCGACTCCACCGGCGCAGTGATCGCCGGGGCCTCAGTTCACGTGGTACAGATCGGCACCAATGCCTCGTTCGATACCAAATCCAACGGCGTTGGTTTCTACCAGGTGCCATCCCTGTTCACGGGCAACTATGCCGTAACCATCGCCGCGCCAGGGTTCAAGACGGAAATTACTACGGTCGCTCTTCTCGTGGACCAGAACCGGGTCGTTAACTCTTCCCTGACTGCGGGAGCGGTAACGCAGCAGGTCGAGGTCGCGGCCGACGCCGTTCAGCTCACTACTACCGACAATGGCACCATCGCCTCAACGCTGGAAAACGGCAGAATCAACCAGCTCCCCATGAACGGCCGCACTTTGTATTCGTTGGTGGGCGAAACCACGCCAGGGTTGGAGAGCTCCGGTCAGCGCGCCAACGGCCTTTTGCAGCAGGCTCTCGAGTATGTATCGGACGGAGTCCCACTCACGAATCGCCAGTTGGGATCGCTAACGCAAGCCAGTCTGCCCGATCCGGATTCGGTGCAGGAAGTCCGAACCGAAACAACCAACACCAGCGCGCTCTACGCAACCCCGGCCACGGCTGTCATCACCACCAAATCCGGGACCAACAGCCTGCACGGCAGCTTCTTTGAAACCGCGCGCAACAATGCCATCGGCATCGCCAAGAACCGCAACAACCTCGCCAATTTTGCTGCGCCTCATCTGGTGCGCAACGAGTTCGGCGCCTCGGCAGGCGGCCCCATCATTCTGCCCCATGTCTACCACGGCAAAGACAAGTCCTTCTGGTTCTTTGCATACGAGCGTTTCTCCCTGGAACAAACAACTTCAGACCCGATGACCGTGCCTACGCTGGCCATGAGAGGCGGCGACTTCAGCGGATTGATCAATAGCTCGAATGTGCTGCAGCAGCTCTACGATCCCATGACGACGCAGCCGGCCGCCGCCAACTGGTCGCGCACCGCCTTCACAAGCAACCAGATTCCGATTGGCCGCATATCCCCAACATCCAAGCTGCTCTTTGCTATGACCCCTGTACCGACCTCGGCCGACAACCCTCTTGTCGCGTCCAATTTAACCGCCACCGCTCCCAACAACGAGATCATACCGACGATTACCTTCCGCCTCGACCACACCTTCAGCGATAACAACCGAGGCTATCTGAAGTTCACAGACAACTTTCTGACGGACATAACTCTTCGCCAGATGACATCGCCCGCCACGCTTGCAGTGACCGGGTTCCCGACCGCCGCCAGCGGCCTTACCTCGACTCCGGCCGATACGGTGGCCGCCGGCCTGGGGTTTACGCATGTTTTTTCGCCCACCTTCTTTTCCGAAACCGTCCTCAGCCAGCAGTGGTATACGCAGCGGAATTTCGCGGGCGGCTCGCCGTTGACCAACTTTGAAAAGTTGCTCGGAACCCCCAACAACTTTGGTGAGGTCGGCTTCCCCAACCTTGGATCGACGCTGATAAGCCCGTTTCCAGGCACGCAATTCATCTACGATATGAGCCAGATCATTTCCAATATAGACGAGAATCTGACCAAGACGGTGGGCCGGCACCAGATGCAGTTCGGCGGCCGCTACCGGCACGAACGGTTTGGCACCTTGCCGGACATGGCCAATGACACAGTAAGCTTCGGCGCCTACGCAACTGCTCTCGAGAACCCGTCATCGGGCGCTAATTACACGGCAACGCCGAATACGGGCTATACGGACGCCGACATGTTCCTCGGCGCCGCCTCCAGCTACGGCGTCAACCTCAGCCCTCCGTATACCCACTTTCACGACATGGAGTACGACGCCTACTTCCAGGACAATTACCATGTGAGCAAAAACCTGACGGCGAACCTGGGCCTGCGCTATGAGGCTCATCCTGCCATGTGGGTGAAATATGGGCTGGTAGATGGCCTCGACCTGAAGAACGACGCGGAGGTGCTGGAGGTTCCACCGTCGAAATTGATCTCGGAGGGTTACACGACCCAGGCCATCATCACCAACCTCGAGAATATCGGGGTGGTGTTCGAGACTACTCAGGAGGCCGGATACCCGAGCACGATGATCAAGAGCTACAACCTCAACTTCAGCCCACGCGTTGGCCTTGCCTACACGCCGTTCGGGGACAAACACGGCACTGTTGTGCGGGGAGCTTACGGACGATATACCTTCCCAATCCCAGCGCGCAACAGTCTGAAGAATCTTCTGCAAAACCAGCCTTTTGAAGACGGCTATTCACAGAGCTACACCTCCGCCGCACAATCTCCAGACGGGTTGCCCGATTATCTGCTGCGGTCGCAGCAGTCAGTGGTCATGGGCGTGAAC
>JBAUCP010000013.1:0-4582 GCA_049677625.1 Occallatibacter sp.
TCGAGTCGGAGTGGACAGCAAGAACCCGCGGCCCACTCATCGCGATAAAGCCGCGATGAATGGGGCACAGACTTCCCTGTTTGCGAAGCTCAGGCGGGTGGCTGGATCGGTGAGTGGGCCACCTGCCTCAGGATGACAGTGCTCAAGTTAATTCATCAACAACTTAGCAAAGATCTATATGTCGATACAGCCTAGCTCTGCGAACCCTGCGCCAGCCGCGCACTGGGATCGACCAGCAGCCACGCGGATGCACCCAGCACCGCCAGCACCGTCGCCGTCATAAAAGACGCCTGCCATCCGAAGTGCGCCGCAATCAACGGCGTCAGCGTAGCCGTCACAGCGCCGCCTATCTGGCAGCCCATATTCATGGCGCCAGAGACCACGCCGGCAAAGGTTCCTGCAAAGTCGGCCGTGACCGACCAGAACGAGCTCTGCGAGAGATATAGCGCGCCCGCGCCGCAGGCCAGCACCAGGCTGGCCGACTGCGCCTCATGCACTCGGGAGCCGGCGGCGAGCAGCAGCGCAGTGAGAAACAGCGCGAACGCAGGCAGAAAGCAGCGGCCCGCGCGCTGGCTCACGTGGTGCGCGAGCCAGTCGCTCGCCACTCCGCCAATCAGCGAGCCAAGCGACATGGCGATGAACGGAAACATCGAGAGCACCGCGCTCGAACGCAGGCTCAGGCCGCGCACCTGGCTGAGATAGATATAGAACCAACTGAAGAAGATCCAGGAGACGTAGCCGTAGGTGAAGTAGCTGGCCGTGACGGCCAGAATGCTGCGGTTCAGCAATATCTTTCGCCACGGCACCGCAGTGCTGCGCGCGGGTTGAGCGGCTGCCAGCGCGATGCCGTTTCGCGAATCGCCGCGGCCCTCCACGATGGCGGCCAGCTCCGCCGCGCCCACCCAGGGATGGCTCTCCGGAGTATTGCGCGCCGCCCAGTACCAGACCGCGCCTGCAAAGACGCCCAGCACGGCGCAGAACCAGAAGGATGCGTGCCAGCCGTGGCGCAGAATGATGATGGTCAGCAGCGGCGGGGCTATGGCCGATCCCAGCCCCACGCCACCGAAGATGATGCCGTTGGCTTTTCCGCGCTCCGGAATGGGGAACCAGCGTTCCACAAACTGGTTGGCGCAGGGGTACATGACCGCCTCGCCCGCGCCTAATGCGACGCGGATGAGGACGAGGCCCAGCAGCGCGCCGGCCGGATGCGGCGGCGTCAGCGCGGTGAGCGCGGTAAAGACGCCCCACCAGACCAGACCCAGCGCCAGCACGCGGCGGGGCCCAAAGCGGCGCGCCAGCACGCCTGCGGGAATCTGAAACGCGGCGTAGCCCACCAGAAAGGCGCTGAAAACCCAGCCAAGGTGCGTGTTGTCGATCCTGAAGTCGCGGCCGATCTGCGTGCCGGCAATGGAAATGTTGGTACGGTCAAGAAAGGCGATGGCGCTGAGGACCATGATCCAGGCCACCAGCAGGTAGCGGATCTTCGCCAACAATAGCGTCCATAGATGGCGAAACGACCATCTTTTTGGCTGCGCCGCAACCGCTTCCCTCTGCATGGATTCGGATTGTATCGGAAGGGAGCAGGCGACCGGCTCGGCCCGCTCCGGCGGCCGTCGAGGAAAATCCGCAACTAGGCGCGAAGCAAAAGCATCGAAAAGGAGGGAAAAACTGGCGGCGGTACTGGCCAGCGGGCGGAAATCTCCACTATTTGCTGTGGAATGAAGCGATTGGCGTGACTCGGGCCGGCCTGAAAAAAGTTACGCAATCGTGTGCAACTAATTGGAGACTCCGGGGTTCACGTTAGTGTGATGTTGTTTTGCGTGCGGCTGGGATATAGATTGTGATGCGAATGGTTCAACCTGGGATCGACGGAAGACGAGCGTTTTCTTACAATCGACGGAAGAACCCACTCTAAATCCATAGCTGTGGTGAAGAAAAGAAAGCCTGCTGCATTACCCATTCTTATTCTTCGCACGGGAAAAAAGTGCGGGATTCTGTTTTGATGTTGTCCAAATCGGGCAAACGTCGTTTACTGGAGCAAGCAGGAATGAGGCTGTTGCAGTACTGCCACGGGCGAAATCGGACGCGCAGGCTGGGCTGAATGGAATGCTTCAAGCTCAAGCATGCGGTGCCGGACTGGGCAGAGACGGAGCAGCGGTTGGCATTGAAGGTCTGCCCAACGGTTTTCCCCGTCTTTCAGCCCGGCGCGCAGAGTGCAGCCATAGATCGTGATGTGCGCGTCTTCGATACCAGGCCGGCGAAGATGAGAGAGGAAGCTGGTTGGCTTTAAACCTGGCAGGACCGGGAATGCCGAACGCCGCCGAAAATTCAGGCGCTGCGCCTGAGGTGCGTTCGAGTTCGAATGGCGGCGCGCGCAAAACGGCGCGAATCCTGGTGGTGGATGACGAGACGCACGTGCGTGCCATGGTGGGGTCCACGCTCGAGCGCCAGGGCTTCGAGGTGCAGTTGGCCTCCAGCGGCCGGGAGGCGCTGGAGACGCTGGAGCTGGGCAACTTCGACCTGGTGCTGACTGACATCGTCATGCAGGACGTGAACGGAATCGCGCTGCTCGAGCGCATTCACGCCCAATATCCCAATCTTCCCGTAGTGATGGTGACCGCGATCCACGACATCAGCGTGGCCATCGACTCCATGCGCCGCGGCGCCTACGACTATCTGCTCAAGCCGTTCGAGCGCGAACACCTGCTCAGCACCGTGCAGCGGGCCATGGACCACCGGCACGCACTCGAAGAGACCCACAACTACCAGCAAAGCCTGGAACAGATGGTGCGCGCGCGCACCGAGATGCTGCGCCACGCCATGGAAGACCTGGAGCACTCCTACGATGTAACGCTGGAGGCGCTGGGCGACGCGCTCGATCTCAAGGACTCGGAGACTGAAGGCCACTCGAAGCGGGTAACGGCCTACACCATCGCACTCGCGCGAGCTATGGGCATTCCGCCGGCCGACATCAAGGTCATTGCCCGCGGGGCGTTCCTTCACGACATAGGCAAGATGGCCATCCCGGATCAGATTCTGTGCAAGCCCGGCAAACTCACCCCGGAAGAACAGGCCATCATGCGCGAGCACTGCATGCGTGGCTATCACATACTGCGCAAGATTCCCTTCCTGGCCGGCGCGGCGGAGATCGTCTTCTGCCACCAGGAGCACTTCGACGGAAGCGGCTATCCGCGCGGCATCCGCGGGCGCGAGATTCCCATCGGGGCGCGCATCTTCGCCGTGGGCGACACGCTGGACGCAATCACCAGCGACCGGCCCTATCGCAGGGCGCGCAGCTTCGACGTGGCGCGCGAGGAGATTCTGCGCTGTTCGGGAACCCAGTTCGACCCGGCGGTAGTCGAAGTCTTTTTGAAGATTCCCAACGAGCTGTGGCAGGAGCTGCGGTCGGAGATCAGCGGCCAGAACAAACGCTTCTCGACCTTCGACCTCGCTCCGGCTTCAGATTCCGGGATTTGAGCGCGCATTTGGCGCGGCTCGTGAACATCCGTTGGCCGCTTCCCCCTGGCTCCTTTATTTCCCTTGGCTTCTTTATTTCTTAGTCAAATTCGATAAGGAGAACCGCCGTGCCGGCACTCACTCCACAGGAAGCTCAAGATCGGCTCGGCAGCCTGCCCGGATGGCGCATTGAATCCGGCGAGCTGACCAGGACCTTTGCGTTCAAGGATTTCGTTGCGGCGCTGGGATTCGTAAACCGCGTTGGCGAGGCGGCTGAAGCGGCCGGCCACCATCCGGACATCGACATTCGCTATAACAAAGTCCGCCTTGGCCTGGTCACCCACGACGCAGGCGGCCTGACCGGGAAGGATTTCGATCTGGCCGCCAAAGCCGGCACGCTGGCCTGAGGCCGCAGCCGAGCTGGCGATCAGATCTCGTCGAGTAAGTCGTCTGAGGCGTCGTCCGGGGAAATACCAAATTGTGGATTTTTGCCATTTTCTCCGGATTCATGGAGCTTATTTAGGGTTTTCCGGTACCACCAGGCAGCCGCCACTCCCCCGGCCAACGCGGATGCAGCCGCAACCAGTCCGATTCTGAGCCAGCCGGACGGTGAGTCACCTGCCCGTTGTGTTGACTGCGAACCATCTGATTCCAGATTATTTGCCATCAGTCTCCCGGTCTGCAGGCGAGAATTGCTGCACTGCCGAAGAATCACAAAGCGCCGTTGCGGCTGCTTGGTCGTCCGGGCTTTAGATGCATGGGTAGGGAAAACGATGGCTTTGCCGAGTTAAAAATAAATTCTGATTTTTGTACTTGCATTCTTCTGAATCTATGCTATCGTGTATTTATTCCGGTTGTGGAGGTGGTCGCATCCATCCTCTAGGCCGGAAGTAGTTTGCGTCACTGGCCTCCCGCCACGAACAGCTAGACCGTTCGTGGCGTCTTTTTTTTCTGGGCGCATGATGGGTCTGTCAGAGATGCGGCCGGTCCGTACCACCAATGAACGGCCGGGCAGAAGTCTGACATTTTAGACCGGGCACATCCCTGACAGTTTTTCCTTATTAGGAAGGCTTTTGTTCTTGTTGTTGGGCCCTCCGTGGTTCAGCGGGACCAGTTTACAGGTTAC
>JBAUCP010000014.1:0-6624 GCA_049677625.1 Occallatibacter sp.
CTGCTGGGCTTTGCCGTGGGCGACGAGAGCAGCCAGATTTACGTTGCCGTGACTGACCGCAACGAGATTTACCGCTTCGATGCGCAGGCGGTTGCGTCGCTGGTGCGCCCGCAGCCATCGGGAGGCAGTGCTCCACCGGCTGAGAATGCGGCGGCCGGAACGCCGAAGAAGGAGCCTGCGCCCTGGGTCTCGCTGGATTGGAGGACGGACGCGCGCCGTGGGAGCCCGCCTCAGGAGCACGTCCACATTTACGGCCTCAGCCCGGAGTGCGCCGACCCCACCAGCCTGGCCGTGGACAGCTCTCACCTGCGCCTGTTTGCCGCATGCAATAACCGGAAGCTGGTGGTGCTGAACGCCGGCACCGGCGACAAGGTTGCAACACTGCCCATCGGCCCCGGAGTCGAAGCCGTCGGGTACGACAGCGAGCACGGCTTGCTTTTTACGGCCAATGGCGGCGCAGAGGGGAGCATCACGATCGTCCGCCAGGACGTGACGGATAGCTATGCGGTGATCCAGACGCTGCCCACGCGGCAGCGGGCCAGCACGCTGGCCGTGAATCCCCAAACCGGCGCGGTCTACCTGGTGACGGATTATCTCGGCGTCGATCTCAACCGCCCCGGAGGCATCGGCACGCTTGTGCAGAAGCCGGTGAGTGGCAGCTTTCAGGTGCTGCAGGTGGGCAATTGAGAAGGGCAGGGAATAGGGAATAGAAACTGGTGTGGCGGTTCAGATGTTCATTGCATAAATTCGGCATCCCAAAAGCAGGTCCCCGCCATGGCGGGCCGGCTTTCGACTCCGTTGGGAGCCAAAAAAACGCTCACAACTCCGCTCAGGATGCCAGTGCTCTTATTTATTCATCAACAACTTAGCGCAGATATATATGTGGATACTGCCTGTTCCCTATTCCCTGCTTTTCCCTACTTCTTCGTTCCCTGCCCGGCCGGCTGGGCGTTCGGCTGCTGGCTGTTGTTCGTAATATCCTGCCCGTTGTAAGTAATCGTGGAGGTCGAGCCGAAGCGCTTGTAGTCGGTGTACTTGATGACGTCGCGGATGTGCACGTCCTGGCTCATGTAGCCATAGCCGCCGCTGAAGTGCAGCATGCCTTCGCCCTTGGTATACACCGGGAACCAGTAGTGTCCATCGACCTGCTGCCGCCAGGTCATAAACGGAGGGTGCAGGTCTTCGCTGCCCTTCCTGGTATCGTCGGGAACCATGCGTCCGTTGGTCACCACAATCTGCAGATCGGTCGCGTCCACCCAGATGCGTCCGTCGAGATACCGCTTGTGCTTCTCGATCACCTTGGGGCTCACGTCGAAGGCGTAGCAATCCACCTCGTCCACCTTCTGCTTGCCCACATACTTCACGTCGTACTGCGGCAGGTCGGCCGTGGTGAGCACAAACGGGTAGCCGTGCTGAATATCCTGCAGATCAGAAGGCGACATCAGGATCCCCGCGTCCGCCAGGGTGCTTGCCGGCGCAAAGACCACCTTTTCCGTGCGCGCGCCAGTGGGATCGAAGATCACGTCATCCACTTCGTACCACTCGCCCTTCACCTTGCCGGAGTCATCGTCGTCGATCACCTGCACGCGGGCCACGCGCCGGTAGGTGTAGTGGTTCAGCGCGTCCTGGAACTCGGTCTCCTTGGCGGCAAACTCCTTGACGATCTGGTCGACCGGAGTCGCGGGCTGGGAGAGGTCCATGCGACCGAAGCCGGCGTCGAGCGGCATGGGCGTAAAGCTGTCCTTGCTCTGCGCCCGTGCGCTGCCCGGAGCGGCCGCCGCAAGGGCGAGCAATAAGAAGAGTGCCATCCGTCTGCGATTTCGCACTGTTCCTGCCTCCTTCCGCCTGCCCGCGCGCGATTCCCTTGAGCGGGAGCCGGCCCTGGGCGAACTTGTTGCCCCTCTGCAACTTTAGACGGATATAAAGCCGCATGGGGAGATTTAAGTATTTCATGAGGAGATTTAGGTATTTAATGTGGGATGGCGCACCCCGGCGCTGCCGGTACACTCATGTCAGGGCATGCCGAAAACTGCCCGCTTGTCGTTCTCCGGGCCCGCATCTTTCAGCATCAAAAGAATTCGGTAGCTTCCGACCCTGCAGCTTTTTGTCCATCGTGCGGAAAGGGATTCCCGGCTCTCATGCCCGATTATTACCACGCCCCGGCGTTAATTCTCACCGCGCTTCTGCTTCCGGCGTTCGGCTATCTCTACCTTCGCTATCGCGATGCGCGCACGCTGCTGTGGTTCACGGGCTTCTTCTTCTCGCTGGCAGCCATGGCGAGCATGTACAGCGTGAGCTGGTGGGGTATTCCTGCCGAAAGATATCCCTGGGTCACGGCCGCCGGGCAAACCTCCATCCTGATCAGCGCGGCGCTGTTTCTGGCGTCCTTGTCGCCGCTGCGTTTTCGCGTCGGCCGGTATGAGATCTGGTACGTAGTCCCCTATATTTTGCCGCTGGTCGCCTACTCCATTCTGCTTTGCGGCGTCTATGGCGGAGCGGCTCCCACCGGACCGCAGGTCCTCATCTTTCCCGCGCTGGGCGTCATCTGCCTTAGCTCCGCGCTCATCTGGGGCGCCGACCACAAAGTCATGCCGTCGTGGCTAGGCGTCTCGACCAGCGTTTTGCTGGGCGGCGCTACGTTTCTGGCTTTCTTCACCCTGGGTGCGTTCTGGGCGCTCAGTTTCGTTGAGTGCGCCAACTTCCTCATGGTCGCGCTGCTCATGGTCTTCGTCTTCCGGCGCTTCTCGCCCGGCGTGGTCCTGAGTGTTGCCGGATTCGTAGCCTGGTCGCTCTATCCGCTGCAGCTTCTGCCGCTCATCGCCAACGCCCCGGTGATCGGGATCAATCTTGTCCGCATCATCGTGATGGGCAAGGTGGTGGCGGCTCTGGGCATGATCGTGCTCACCTTGGAGGACGAGCTGGCCATGAACAAGGCCGCCCGGGAGCGCGAGCACCGCGCCCGCCACGAGCTCGAAGCCTACTCCAAGCTGATGATCACCCGCCGCCGCGTGGACGACTTTGACCGGCAGGGCACGGAGATCTGCGAGATGGTGGTGGAGCATAGCCGTTTTGCGCAGGCTGCGCTGTTGCTGCACAGCGCCGGCCGCTACCGCCTGGCGGGCCATGCGGGCCTGGACGCGGCCACCGCCAAGGCGCTTGCCGACCTGTCCGCGCGCATCCCGGCCACCGGCTTTCTGACGCCCGGCTCGGCGCCGCCCGCCGTGGAGCAGAGCCAGACCCTGCGGCTCGACCTGACCCCCTGGCTCTGGCCCGGCGACGACCTCAAGCGGCTCCACTTTACCTCAGTGCTGGCCGTGCCCATGACCAGCCGCTCCTCCATCGAGGGCGCGCTGCTGCTCTCCGGCCTGCGGCCGATTGCCGACAAACGACCTGGCGCCGAACCCGAGCCGCTGCGCGCCGACGACCTGCTGCCCATCGAATTGCTGGTGAGCCGTCTGCAGGCCACCCGCAACCAGACCATGATGTTCGAAAAGCTCATCGACTCGGAGAAGTTTGCGCATATGGGCCAACTGGCAGGCAATGTGAGCCAGCAGTTGAACAATCCGCTCACCGTGGTGCTGGGCTACGCCTCGCTGCTTGAGGAGACCTCGTCCCTCGACACGCAGGACCGCAAGGCCGTGGAAGCCATTCTGGCCGAAGCCCGCCACATGCGCACCACGCTCGAGAGCCTGTCCCGCATCTCGCGGCCCTACGGCGACGAGCTGGCCGCCGTCTCAGTGGCCGAATTGCTTGCCGACATGGGCGAGCTGCACCGCACGGAGTTTCTGAGCCGCTCCATCGAGTTCCGCCTCAGCATTGCGCCGGCTCTGCCGCGGGTGCTGTGCAGCGCACAGCAGTTGCGCCAGGCCGTGCGCCACTGCCTGCAGTTCGCCATGGACGCGGTCGACAGTGCTACGCCTGCCGCTGCGGATGAGCCCAAGACCATCCGATTGGAGGCCGCCAGCGAGGGCAACCTGGTGCAGATTCTGGTGGGCCACTCCGGCCCCGGCTTCCCCAATCCCGAGCGCGCCTTCGATCCCTTCGCCTCAGCCCCCAGCGAGGGGGAAGCCGCCAGCCTGGGCCTGAGCCTCTGCGCTACCATCCTGCGCGACAACAACGGCCGCGCACTGGCCGTGAACCTGGAGCCGCAGGGCGCCGCCATCATCCTCGAGCTGCGCGCCGCCTGACAGAAAAGAGTTTGGCTCGGGGCAGCTATCGTCAGGGCTGAAGCCCCTGGCCTACCAGTTCTTAAACAGCTTCTTGCGCCCGGCGAAGACGAAACTCATCGCCCATGGTGCGAACCGCGTCCTGGCCGAGCAATTGCGCCGCCCGCGGGAAGACCACCTGCTCCTCAATCCGGATGTGCTCCTCGTAGAGATGCCTGAGGCTCCGCGTGCCGGACTCGAGTTGCCTGTACTCGTCTTCATCGAGCGCGCCCGCCGCTATCCATTTCCGATAAAGAGTCTCGGTTGCCGCGTGCAGGCGATCCGCAGTTTCGTGGTCCTCTTCGAGTCCTCGAATCTCTTCGAGCCCACTATACTCGGATTCTTTCCTGAGCCTGGGGAACAGAGACTCTTCCTCATCTGCGTTGTGCCGCTTTCCTCCCACGTGAAAGTACTCGATGGAGGCGTGCACGGCCGCGGCCTCCTCACCGGAAAGCGCTCGGCCGCGGGCGCGCTCTACCACGATACAGAGGATATTTAGGAAATGTTCGACTCTGCGGTGGCAATCCCTGAGCATTCCGATCGGATCGTCGAACCCGCTATCTCGTTTTGCGCCAATCTGTACTCCCATCACCGACTCCTGCGCCGCTCAGCCGGCGCCTACCGGCCAATCACTATAACAGTATAGGTGCCGGGAACGATGGCTGGACGCGGGCGCGGGTTTTGCTCAGTGGGCGCGGGACGCGGGCCAAACTCCGCGGTGACCAGGTAGGCGCGGTCAGTGGTGGGATCGTAGGCCATGGTGCGTGCGCCGCGCTGCGTAGGCAGGCTCTCAATGGTCGGATAGCTGGGAGCGCCGGCGTCTACCACGGAGAGAATGCCGTCACCGCTCGAAGCAAAGACGAGACGCTGCGTGGCGCTCCAGCGCGCTGCGTCGGGGCCGTCTCCGATGGAGGGGTTGGCGAGCAGCTTGCCCGTCTCGGAATCGATGACCGACATCTTGTTGCCGTCGCAGACGGGGAAGAGCCGATGGCCGGGCGCGTCAAAGGCCAGGCCGGAGGGTGAGTCGCAGCCGGCGGGCCACGTTGCAGTAAGGGTTTTGGCGCGCGCGTCGAAGCGGACGATCTCGCTCTTGTCCTCGATGTTGTCAAAGACTGTGCCGTGGCCGTCGACGGCGGGAAACTCGGGCTTGCCGGGCAGCGGAATGGTGGCCGCCACTTTGCGCGTGGCTGCGTCAATGACCGTAACGTCGTGGCTGCGTCCGTTGAAGGCCCAGACCGTCTGCGTGGCCGGCTCAAAGACGATGCCGTCGGGATTGGTTCCGGCAGGAATGGATGCGACCGTGGCCAGCGTGGCGCGGTCAAAGACGATGACGGCATTGCCGCCGCCATCGGAGATGTAACCGAACCTGCCGGCGGTGTCGAGCGCGACGCCGTGGGTGCCATAAAGGCCGGTGATGGAGCCGATCAGCTTGCCGCTGGTGGTGTCCACCACGTCCACGCGCGGGCCGTGCGCCAGATAGAGGCGGTGCGCCGGGCCGTCGCACGTCATGTAGTCCCAGCCGCCCTCGCCGCCGATCTTCCAGTGGTCGATGATGTGGTAAGGCTGCTGCGCGGCCAGAGCGGCGCTGAGTAGAGTAAAGGCCGCAACGGTACGGGCGGCAATGTGAAGGCTGGATCGGATCTGCATGGGGCTCCCTGAAACGGCGGTGTAAGAAATTGAGCTGCGTTCAAAGTCTGCCACGGGTGGATTAAATCAAGCTGAAGAGACGACAGGATCTGCGACGGCCTGCGCCGGAACGTGCGCGGCGAGCGGCAGGCGGACGGTTGCGGTGGTGCACTTGCCTGGCTCACTGGCGAGATGAATGGATCCGCCGGCATGCTCGACGATGGCCTTTACCATGGCCAGGCCCAGGCCGGCTCCGCCGGTGGAGCGCGCGCGTGAGGCATCGCCGCGGTAGAAACGGTCGAAGACGTGCGGCAGGGCGGCGGGGTCGATTCCGTCGCCATGGTCTTCCACCGTGAACTCGACCAATGCGGGAGCCGCGTCAGGCGTAGCGTTGAGACGAAGCCGAACGACCGAACCCGGCAGGCTGTGCTGAAGCGCGTTGTGCAGCAGGTTGGAGATGAGCAGCGAACAATCCTCCGCGGCCAGCGGAACGGGGATCGTTGCCGAGGGATTGCCGGCAGCGATCTGGACGCCTCGCAGCGCGGCGAAGGATTCGAGCTCCAGAGCTGTGCGGCGCAGGCACTCGGCCATGTCGCAGGCCGGAGCGGAGCCTGCGCCAGGAGCTGCGCCATTTTCAACGCGGGCCAGGGTGAGCATTTTGCCGACCAGCTCTTCCAGGCGCTCAGCGTCTGCCACGCAGCGCGCAAGACCGGCCTGCCACTCGGCCGGGGTGCGCCGGCGCAGGCCGAGCAGTTGCAGAGATGACTTGATGACGGCGACGGCGGTTTTGAGC
>JBAUCP010000015.1:0-1993 GCA_049677625.1 Occallatibacter sp.
AGGCGGGCTTTGCCACGCTGCAGCAGGAGGGCCAGCGGCTGCAGATTTATGTGCGACTGGACGCGGTGGGCGAGCAGGGCTTCGCGCTCTACAAGCTGCTCGACCTGGGCGACCACATCGGCGTGAGCGGTTACCTGTTCCGCACGCGCACCGGCGAGCTCACCGTGCATGTGGAGACGCTGACGTTTCTGGCCAAGGCGATGCTCGCGCTGCCCGAAAAATATCATGGGCTGGCTGACGTGGAGCTGCGCTATCGCCAGCGCTACGTGGACCTGTTCGCGAACCTAGAGAGCCGCGAAGTGTTTGTGAAGCGCGCCAAGGTGCTGCGCGCGCTGCGAACGTTCTTTGACAGCCGCGGCTACCTGGAAGTGGAGACGCCGATGATGCAGCAGATCGCCGGCGGCGCGGCGGCGCGGCCCTTCAAGACGCATCACAACGCGCTCGACCAGGACCTCTACCTGCGCATCGCACCGGAGCTGTATTTGAAGCGGCTGGTGGTGGGCGGACTGGACCGCGTGTACGAGATCAACCGCAACTTCCGCAACGAAGGCGTAAGCACGCAGCATAATCCCGAGTTCACCATGCTGGAGTTTTATCAGGCTTATGCGAATTACGAAGACTTGATCAAGTTGACCGAGGATTTGCTGAAGTACGTGGCCGTTGAAGTAAATGGGACCACTGTTTCAGAGTTCAACGGCGCGCAGATCGACTTCGGTAATGTACAGAAGCTGACGATGCGGGAGGCGATTATTAAGTTTTGGCCGGATGAAGCCGCGCGCCCATCGTTCGAAGACTTTGCAAACAAAGCAAGCTTCGAGGCTTGGTATAACCGAGCCCAAGAAACCGCAAACGGGATCGACGATACAACACACCTAGAGATATTCGTCAGAATGAACACTGTGAACCGGCCTGAATATTTCGGGGAGAACTGGCGCAAGCTAATTGCATATGTTTTCGAATTAGCATCCGAAGAGCATCTCATCCAGCCCACGATCATCTACGAGTTCCCCACCGCGATCTCGCCGCTCTCGAAGCAGAAGCCAGATGATCCCGACTGGGTGGAGCGCTTCGAGATTTATGCCGGAGGGTTCGAGCTGGGCAACGCTTTCAGCGAATTGAATGATCCGGTGGAGCAAAAGAAGAGATTCGAAGATCAGCTTGCTCAGCGTGCCGCGGGTGACGACGAAGCGCATGAGATGGACGAGGACTACGTGCGCGCGCTGGCTTATGGGCTGCCTCCGACTGGCGGCGAAGGCATCGGCATTGACCGGCTGGTAATGCTGCTCACTGGCTCGAAGTCGATTCGGGATGTGATTCTTTTTCCGCTGATGAGAAATACAGGGAACAGGGATCAGGGATCAGAGATCAGGGATCAGAAGGCGGAAAGCTAACTCCGCTTGCCCCGCTAACAACGCTAACTCCGCTGGAGTCTTGTTTGAACATTCTTTTCGTCGGCGACATCTTCGGCAGCGCGGGGCGCAAGATTGTGCGCGAGCACATTGGCCATATACGCGAGGCGCACAGCGTCGACCTCACCGTGATCAACGCCGAAAACGCCGCCGGCGGCTTTGGATTGACGCCGCAGCTTGCTGAAGAGACCTTCGACCTGGGCGCCGACGTGCTGACCACCGGCAACCACGTGTGGGACAAGCGCGAGCTGCTCGATTACCTGAAATCGGCTGCGCCCGAGAGCCAGGAGCGAGCGCGGCGCGTGCTGCGGCCTGCGAATCTGCAGCCCGGCCTGCCCGGCTACGGAGTGTTTGAAGGCGCCACGCAGGGCGGCGTGGACTACGCGGTGATCAACCTGATGGGCCGCGTCTTCATGAACGGGACCAACGACCCGTTCCACGCGGCCAACGCGCTGCTCAAGGAGATCAAGGCCAAGGTGATCCTGGTCGACTTTCACGCCGAGGCCACCAGCGAGAAGGTGGCCATGGGCTGGCACCTCGACGGCCGCGTGACGGCCGTTCTGGGCACGCATACGCATGTGCCC
>JBAUCP010000016.1:0-2480 GCA_049677625.1 Occallatibacter sp.
GTCAACAAGTCCGTCATCCGCATCGATCCCGCTCGCCTTGTGCCCGGCGAAGTTCCTGAGGCGCTGGCCGAGACGCTGCTTCAAGTGCCCGCTCCCGCCGGCGCGCAGGCCTGGGCCCTGGTGTGCAAAGGCCGCACCTGCCTGCCGCCCGTCACTGACGCCGACGCGCTGCTGAAAGCGCTACTCGCCTGAGAACGGGTTCGTCTCCTGCGGCTTGAGCGTGGTGGGGTCGGGCGCAGGCTCGGCCGGGCGCGCTTCGGCTTCGGCGGCGTTATGCGAAGGCGATGCACTGCCCACATCGCCGCCTGCGCCGAACGAGCTGTACACGCGCAGCGGATCGCCGGGCAGGATGCCGTTCTGTTCGAGGGCCAGCCGCACGCGGCGCTGGAACTCGCGCATCGGCCCATATTGCTTGGTCGGCAGCGTCTTGAACTGCACCGGGAAGATGAGCTGCGATCCTTTGAGCGAGTCCACGCCCAGAATCTGCGGATCGGCCACGAACAGGCTCTTGAACTCTTCGCTGTTGCGCACGTCCATGGCGATTTGGGCGAGCAGTTTCATCACCGCGTCGGGATTGGCGGAGAAATCCACGCTGATGTTCATCGTGGCCACGGAGTAGTCCACGCTCAGGTTGGCTACCGTGGTGATCTGCGAGTTGGGAATCACATAGAGGGTACCGTCCGCATCGCGAATAGTAGTTTTGCGCAGGGTCATCGCTTCGACGGTGCCGGCCAGCCCGGCCAGCCTTACCTGGTCGCCTACGTTGAACTGGCCCTCCACCAGGATCAGGATGCCGTTGAACATATCCCTGACGATGTTCTGCGCCGCCAGGCCGATGGCTACGCCGGCCACGCCGGCTGAAGCCAGCAGCGGGGCCAGGTTGATATCCATGGCGGCAAGAAACTGCATTCCGACAATGGTCCCGATCACCGCCAGCCCGGTGGCGCGAATCACGCTGGCCAGTGTTTTTACCTCGGATATGCGCCCCGAAGCGCCTGCGTGCAGCTCCGCCACGCGCACCATCCGCCCGGTGACCAGGCGCAGCAACTTGTTCAGGAAGAACCCGATTGCGGCAATCACAATCAAGTGAGGCAGCTTGGTATGAATAAATTCCTGGCTATCGACGATCCACTCGTCGAGCACTTTGCCCAGGAACCGGCCCTCCCGGAAGATGCCCCAGCGCATGGCCAGGAAAAATTCTGCCGCCAGCGTGCAACGAAACATGCCAAAAACTCCTCTTTCTAGACTAGACTGTGCCCATGAGCCGCCGGAACCGCACGTGCTGTTCCGGCTCCGCTCAAGTTAAGATGCTGAGGTCAGCGATGGCAGCCCGGCGCATCGGCGGATCGATCTTGCGAGGCCGTTCGCGGCCCGCTGGAGGCTGGCTGTGCGCTCTTGTTCTCGTTGTCCTGTGCGCGGCCGGCCTTGAACTGCATTTCGCGCAGGCGCAGGCGGCCCAAACTGCTGAGCAGCCGCAGGCGCAGCCGGGCCAGCAGTCGGATGCCCAGCCCGCCGATCAAAGCACTCAAGCGGATCAAGACAATCAGGCCGATCAGGACGGGAAGGCCGCCGATGAGCCCGATCCGCAATCCTATTCTCTGGATGGCCACCGGCCCGATGAGCCAGCTGACCCGCCAACCAGTGTAAAACCGGATTCACCCGCGGATTCCCAAGCCGAAAAGCCCTCAGCCGAAACGCCGTCCCCTGGGCCGCCGGATACGCCGGCTGAGCACCTGGCTCCGGCTCCGGCTGCAAACCCGCCGCAAGCCGCAGCCGTTGCGCCGGTGCAGCCCGCAGAGCCGCCGGCCATCCAGATGCCCACAGACCCGCGCCAGCGGCAGGTTGCCCGCGAGTGCGCCGACCTGCTCAAGATGGCCACCGACCTGAAAGCGGCGGTCGACAAATCCAACAAGGACGAGCTTTCCGTGGACGTGGTGCGCAAGGCCGGCGAGATCGAGCAATATGCGCGCAAGGTGAAGGATGGAACCAGTCTGACAGCAGGCAAGGAATGAGGCTGGGCGCGATGAGAAGCATGAGCAATCCCGCAGCGGCCAGGGGTACGGACGGACTCCGGCGCACCCGTCTGCGTGCTTTGCGCACAGCTCTCTGCCTGGCGCTTCTCCTGCCGGTGTGCGGCGGTTTTTCGCAGCAGACGGGGGCCGGCGTAGGCCAGTTTCCTACCTCGAACCACCATGGATATCCGCCGGCATCCGATCCGCTCTCCTCTGCGGACGGAGACAACTCGGTACAAGCCGAGAAGCGGCTGCGCTCGATCAACATCGAGCGCCAGAAGTCGCTGGTTGCCGATACCGACAGGCTTCTCAAACTGGCCACCGAATTAAACAGCGAGATTGCCAAATCGAATCCCGGCGAGCTCTCGCCGGTGCAGCTTCGCAAAGTGGCGGAGATCGAGAAATTGGCGCACAACGTGAGAGACAAGATGGTGATGTCACTGCGCGCGCCGATGATGAATATGGATG
>JBAUCP010000017.1:0-9771 GCA_049677625.1 Occallatibacter sp.
GTCTCCATAGGGCGCATATTCGAACGCTGCTGTATTGAACCATTCGTTGATACTCCGATGGGAAACACTTGTAGCGCCAATAGCATCCGGTCTCGGATTTCCTCCGTAAGAATTCCAGTTACTTCCACTTACAGAGACAGGAGGTCCCGATCTGCTAGTGACGACTCCAGATAGTTGCCATCCTCCAAGCACAGCATCAGTTTTCCGATTGAACCCCGAACCGATCGCCCTGCCTTCGCCGATTGGAAGCTGGTAAATATAGCTCACAACCAGGCTCTGAGGGGTATTGCTCGCATCCACACTCTTTTCAGCCGCCAAGTCATAATTATTGGCTGGCGAACTGTTACCTCCCACCGCCCAGTTTTGAGCGCCTTCCACATTATCCAGGAACTTCGAAAATGTGTAGGAAACCAGCACGCTTAGCCCATTGTGGAAGCGGTGATTGTAGGTCGCTTCAAGTGCATTGTAAAGGGAAAACCCCACTGGAGCGACGCTTTCCGATACGCCGCAGAATTGCGGATATGGTTGCAAAAGCTGCGACTGTACGATCGTAGGCTGGTCCATTCCGCAGCCGCTTTGCCCAGGAGCAATGTAACCATAGAACGGGTTCGGAACCTGAGCGTTCAATGCCAGCGCGCCCATAGAAAGATACGATGGATTCAGCTGGCTGTGACTCAGGCTATCGGTAATCTGGCGTATTCCGTGATTCCCAAAATAATCCACTTCAAGAGAATCGTTTGGCGTAATCGCGTCTTGCAGGCCAAACAGGTACTCTTGTACGTAGCCGGAGGGGTGATACCTGAAGATGCCGCCAGTTCCGTATCCGACATCCTGCAGCGGCCCCAAAGTGTTGCCTACAGGCACTACGTAGCCTTGAGGCCATGGATTTTCGAGAGAAAGTCCTGCAACTGGATTCACGCCTGCGTTCGTAGACGAGACAATGGGAGTAGTGGCGCCATACCCATCGTTGTTTTGATTCGCTCCATTGACGGACGGCGTGAAAAAGATTCCATATCCGCCTCGAACGGTAAGCGTTGGGAGCAGCTGATAATTAAAGCCTATCCGTGGGCTCCAATTCCAGTAGTCAGTGTTGTAAACGCCGCGATTGTTGGGAGTAAGAAACTGAAGGGCGCCCATCAGTACGCCCAGTTTTCCGCCTATCTCCGTTCCAATCGGGTTAACCATATCCGTGTTGAAGGACGCGCCCAAATTATGGTGAACGGTAGGAGCGCCTTGAATGTCATAGCGAAGGCCGAGATTCAAAGTCAGCTTCCGAAAGGCGCGCCAATCGTCCTGTAGATAACCACCATAAAGGTGGAACGTGGTTTCGGGGTTCGATGTGACTCCTGTATTTCCAGAATCGGGCAGGCCCAGCAGAGTTTGAGCTACGGCGTTTCCGGTGTTGGCGGTGCAGAGAGTCGGGTCCGGACCGCACGTAAACTTACCCTCAATATTTATTGAATTCGTATTTACTCCGATAGTGCCGGCCATCAAATTCACCCCCATAAAGCCGAAGGACGCTGTATGCGCTCCAGCCTCTTTGGTGAAGTCGACGGCAAGGCTGACAGTTGGGCCATGTTGGTATAGCGCATCCCCCTGCTGACCTAGTTGAGACTCATTGCCAATAGACATATCCGGGAACTGCCTGGCAGTGTCTAAGTAAGCCGGGAAGCCTATGGTCGAAGGCACGAAGCCGAGGCCCACCATTCCATTGTGCTCGTGCCAAAGTCTCACGCCCGCATGGATGTTCATGGCGAAATTCTGGTTAAATGCGTGGCTAAAGCCCGAGACGACATCCCACCTGTTGTCCCCGACAATCTCGCCCAGGTTGGCAGGATCGGAAGCACCGTAAAATGTGGACTCCCCCGTCTTGTATTCATGCTTGTATGTGTAGCGAGTGAAGAAACGTGTAGCTTGACCGATGTTTTGGTCAACGCGCATCGTATACTCATCCGATGCTGCCGGAGAGTTTCCGTTGAGCACTAGGTTATTGACAAGCCCGGAACCTGTGGGCGTCGGATAGTATGTGATCACTTTCGCGCCCAGGGTGTCGAGTTCGCTGCTGATGTTGCTTAGGTTGTTATCCGTGATGGGATCGCGAATATAACCCGTCGCATTGGCCATGAGACCCGTCTTTGGGTCAGGCTGGCCGGCGGTAATTGCTCGACCGCTACGCGGATCATAGATTTGACCTGAGTAAATAGGGCGTCCTAAAGCATCCGTACCCACTTGATTGCCAAGCAGCTCAGCGAACTGACCGACCCGCATGTTGGCATCGGGGACTGTAAAATAATTCGCCGACGGGGAGTTCAAATTTAAACGTTCGAAAAGTCCAAAAAAGTACGTCTTGTCCCGCTGTTTGTACACGCCTGGTATTTGGAGCGGCCCTCCGAACGAGCCGCCGTCTTGATTCCGGCTAAACGACTCCTTGGGCAGGCCGGTGTGGTCGCTAAACCAAAGATTGGCGTCAGTAGCCGAAGCGCGATAGAACGCGTACGCGTCGCCATGATACTCGTTGGTTCCCGCTTTGGTCGTAACATCGACAACGTTCCCTGAGCTCCATCCGTACTGGGCGGTAAACGTGTTGGTTTGAATTTTGAACTCCTGGGTATCGTCCACGGATGGTACGCTTATGACCCCACCCCACGAATTGAGGGCGGTGTCCCACGTTCCATCCAGCAAATAGGCTGAAGTTCCAAAGTAGCCACCCGCAAAGTTCAAAAACGTCACATCTTGATCTGCATTGTCCGAATTGCCGGCTCCTCCAAGCACGGTCTGATATAAGTTGCCGGTCTGCACGGAAGAGTTGAGTTGAATAAGAGAATAGACGTTTCGGTCGTTGAGGGGGAGCTCGACGATCTGCTTACTGTTCACCTCTGCCGCGATGTTTGCGTTCGTAGTATTGATCAAGGGGGTCTCGGACGTAACAACTACCTGCTGAGTCACATTCCCCACTTCCAACGTCACATTTTGACTGGCGGACTGCCCCGCGTCCAGCGAGATTCCTTTCTGGAGATACGAACTAAACCCTTTGGCCTGAATTTCAAGTTGGTAGGTCGAAGCAGGGAGTTGGGTAAAGGAATAGAACCCTTGCGCAGTGCTCGTGTACATTCTTGTAACCCCGATTTCCAAGCTCGTCAGGGTTACTTTGGCTTCGGGAACCACCGACCCGGTTGGATCTGTAACCGTCCCGGTAAGCGTTGCCGTCGTTACCGCCAACTGAGCATAAGCCCCTTGGATGCTGTATGCCCCCACGATGAGCAGAACCAAGATTCCGCTCCAATACAAAGGAAGCTTTCGGTCTTTCATTTGGTCCTCCTACTAAATGTTGATTCGTGAGCTTGATGGTGACTCGAGCAGCTGGCTAAGCGACTGCCTACCCCCAGCTGTAGTTGTTGTTGCGATTGCCAAGTTGAATCGTAGGTGCCCATTCGCCTGAACTGCAGCGACGGCATTGCGATTCCACCCCAATACCTGAGAGATAACGGTCTTCTCTTTCTCTTCAGTGCGTAGCCTCCTGAGGTTGTCGAGTTCTTCCCTCGGAGCTCCGACCAGCATGACGTCTGTCCCGGGCGGTTTCTGCAGGTGCAGTGTCCAAGAAGCCCCCGAGCAATTTACAACCCCCGTTTGAGACAACAAAGTGATATATCACATTAGGTGAGATTGTCAAGAGGGTACGGAGAAGATTTTTTTGCGTTCTCCGCGGCGCCAAAAACTCGAACTATTTGCGTGGCCTGAGCAGATTTGAATGCAAAAAATGGTTTTGGTGCTCGGGGCGGACGCGTTAGCCTTTTTACCGGATTTTCAGCAGAAATGGGGGCACTTCGGGCCATCCCAACAAGCGATGTAGATCGCGGCTCTGTGAAACGGCTTCGAGACCGAGTTGCTTATACAGAGCCAATTTGCCGACGCCGGCTGCTTCCTAGTAACAGGCCCGGCGCGAACCGCATATGAAAATGTGTAGATATATCAAGCCCTGAGGCCGCCGAGCTCATTGTTTGTAGTTGCCGGGGCGGTGCGGGCGCGATAGCGATGCACTGGAAAGACGGTTTTGCGAAGGACGTTGAGACATGCAGGGAGCCACGGTCATGGATCGATTGGAGAATTCGAGGGGGTAGTGGATCAGCTTGGCCCGGCCGAAACGTTGATGCTTTTGGCATCCAGTGCTTGGGCATCGGCACTTGCGGCGGGCCGTGCGGCCGGCGCGAAGACGGAGGTTTCGCTTTTCGATGTGAGGAAGGCGGTGACGCGCGCCGAGCTCATGGGGGTGGCATGAGGCCAAATTCGGCGTGTTCATCCACAGGCGGTTCTACCCGGCGACGCACGAATCGGACGCTTCAGAAACTGACAGCTGCCTCAACGAACGACGCGCGACTCTACGCCGTAGTCGTCCGTGCAGGCTTCGATCCCCACAGCCCGTAGTAGGCGATAAAGAGGTAGCAGAGCACCGGAAGAACGAAGGCGTGCTGAATGCCCACTTTGTCAGTCAACGCGCCAATCAGAAAAGGAATCACCGCAGCGCCGACGCATGCCGTCATCATGAGGCCGGACCCCTTGCTGGTGAGCGGGCCGAGGCCGGCGACTCCCAACGCGAAAATGTTGGGGAACATGATTGAGTTAAGGAACCCGCACAGGACCAGGGTCCAGATGGCGACCTGGCCGCTGGCGGCCATGGAAGCGGTGAGGAGCAGGGCCGCGGCAAATCCGAAGCCGCCGAGCAGCTTTCCGGCCTTGATTTTAGTCAGGACCCAGGAGCCGAGCAGACGGCCGACCAGAGCGCCAAACCAGTAGAGCGAGACCAGAAAGGAAGCGGTTTTCTCGCTGCTCATGCCCTGCGATTTGAAGTAATTTACGGCGATCGAGGCCAGTCCGACTTCTACGCCGACATACAGGAAGATGCCCAACGCACCCAGCACCGTGTGGCGGTAACTCCAGATGCTGCGGCGCAGGACCAGATCGCCCTCGGTGCCGGGACGGAAGGCCTGAGTCTGGGTGATGTGCGGCAGGTGCATGAAGGCTACGGTCAGGCCGAGTAGCAGGAGCCCGCCCGCGATGAGCATGTAGGGAATGCGCACCGTGGCGGCGATTTGCGCTTTGGAGACCATCTTCGCAGGATCCGTCAGGATGAACGCGCCCGCAACGAGAGGCGCGATAGCGGCGCCAATGGAGTTGAAGGCTTGCGCCAAGGTCAGACGCACGGGAGCGCTGTGTTCGGGTCCGAGAATCGCGACGTACGGATTAGCGGCGGTCTGCAGCGCAGTCACGCCCGCACCAACAATAAAGACCGCGGCAAGAAATAGCGGAAAGTTAATCAGCCTGGCTGCGGGGACGAAGAGCAGCGCACCCACTACCTGGATAAACAGCGAAACTACCATAGTCCGCTTGTAACCGATGATCTCGATCAGCTTAGAGGTCGGCGCTGAGAAGACGAAGTAGGCCAGAAAAAACGCCGAATCCGCTAGCATCGCCCATGCGTAGTCGAGATTGAAGATCGATCGCAGGTGGGGCACAAGCGCCATGTTGAGGGTTGTGATGAAACCAAAAATGAAAAACAGCGCGGTGACCGTAATAAAAGGACCAGTGTAGCTGGGCGTGCTTTGAGACACCGTTGGTCTTGACCGATTTGCCATGAAAGTTGTTCCCCGCTTCCGTGAAATATTATGCCGGGCTGAGGCCTATTCTGGGGTTCTGGCCACGAAGATCCATGGATGCGAGCCCTCGTCTTCTTTTCATTGATTCGCCTTTTCCCGGCATTCGAGCTTAAAGCTGCGCACATTTCTATGCGACAAATCACGGATGGAGACCGACACTTCCCGAACGATCCGTCCTGCTACCTCAGCACAGGCTGTGGCAGCGGATTTGCACGTTCAGCTTTTCGCGGCAACGTCCAAACCATCCACGCGGACGCCAACGGAATCACCCCGAAGAGCACGAAAACTGGCTGAAACGAGTAGTGATCGACCAGCCATCCGGTCACCAGGCTGAAGATCATTCCTCCAATCCCGGACCCCATACTGGCGAACCCCCAAATGGAAGCCACGGCCCCTTTCGGAAACACATCCCCCGAAACAGCCAGCAGATTTGCCAGCGCACCGGAATATCCAAAGGTCGCTGTAGAAATGAGGGCAATGCAATGTGCGGCGCTGCCTATTTCTCCGACAAAGACCGCAGACACCATCAGCGCGGAAAATATGAGGATTGCGACCCGCCTAGCTGTTGCCGCCCCGGCTCCTGCATGCGATAGCCGGGTAAATACGGCACCTCCCGCGAGATTCCCGATAGTGGCAGTAAAGAACGGTATCCAAGCCGTTTCGCCGACCTCTCGCAGCGAAAACGAGTGGGCCACTTTGAGATATTGCGGGAACCAGAAGACGTAAAAATACCAGACCGGATCGCTGAAGACCTTCGACAGAGTGAACTGCCAAAGGAACCTTGACCTCAGCAGCGTTGTCAGAGGAAGACGATCCGCGTGATCCCTAGCACCGGCAGCACACGGTTCCCGGTAGACTGCGAGCCACCCCGCCAGCCACAGGAATCCAAGCAGGCCGATCGCTACAAATGCCGTCCTCCATCCACTTGCGAGCGTAATCCATGCAAGCAATGGCGGAGCGAGAATCGCGCCGATGGATGCGCCGCTGTTGAAGATACCTGACGCTTGGGAACGTTCCTCGGCGGGAAACCACTCGGTGATCAACTTCACGCCCGCGGGATAGTTACCAGCCTCTCCTATGCCCAGCAGAAACTGAAAGATTCCGAGGCTCAAGGCGCCCATAGATAGAGCATTCAAAAGCTCCGCTGCTGACCAGAACGCAATCGTCAAGCCATAGCCGATCCTAGTTCCCAGTTGATCCAGCAATCTTCCTGAGACGCCATTCATGAGGGTATAGGCCAGCATGAAGGCGAAGACGATGTGAGAATAGCCTGTCGCGGAGATGCGAAATTTTTGCAGTAGCACCGGCGCCATCACCGACAGTGTCTGGCGGTTTAGATAGTTGATCGCCGTCGCGACAAATGCGAAACTCAGCATCCACCATTTTCTTCTGTCTTTTGCGACAAGTGTTTGAAACCGGGATCTCATATGATGAGTAACGCATACCTGATTGCGGCCCACCTAATCACTGATATATCATAAGCGCGGCTTGGTCAACGGGAAAAGATGGCCCTCCATCGAAGTCTGGACTACGGTCGGCTCAACTTCTTTGTTTGGAACTGGCGCCCGAGTTGCAAGGAGAGTCCATGAAGGCGCTCGTTCTCTCTCAATACAAGAAGCTCGACCTCGTCGACATAGCAAAACCGCAACCCGGCGAAGATGACCTGCTCATTCGCGTTCACGCGTGTGGCATCTGCGGAAGCGACGTGCATGGAATACGACGGAAGCACGGGACGACATCTCCCACTCATCGTCATGGGGCATGAGGCCGCGGGAATTGTTGAGGCTGTCGGCGGCGCGGTGACTAATTTTCAGCCCGGCGACCACGTTACGTTCGACTCCAGTGTCTTCTGCGGCAAATGCTACTAGTGTCGCCGAGGTCAGGTGAACCTGTGCGACGGCCGCGAAGTCATCGGGGTTTCCACGCCCGGTTTTCGCCGCACGGGGGTATTTGCCGAGTACGTGACGCTCCTCGCCGATGGCAGCATCTCGACCGGCCCAACCAAGGCCACATTGTGACCATCCGTGTCGGCATGATCGTGCTTCCGGCAAAGCCGGGAATCTCAATTCCGCGCGCCTCCAGCGTGCACGTCGATTCCCGCTTGGCCTTTAGCGTTGCGACGAGAGCACACTAAACCGACCGTCGCATCCTGCGCCACTTGGAAACCGGGGGAATTTCATCAAATGAAGGGCGTTTGACAGTGGAGTTTACTGTTTGATATATCATCGTATTGCGCTCGGTGAGGGTGGATTATTCTCAACTAGGACGGTGTGACTGCGCCTGTTTGGACTCAGTCTGGCTCGGTGTGGAAGAGCGCAAGCTTGTTTTCTATGGTGTCAGGAGTGAGCATCATGAATCGGAGACAGTTTCTTGCGTCGACCGCGGCATTGGCGGCAACCTCCATCCATCCCAATCTGGCGCAGGCGCCGGAATCTTCCCGCGGATTTCCGGCTTCGTTGTTGAAGAGCGATCCGTATATTGAGAGTACGCCCATCCCCGAATATCATTGGGCTCCGGCGAGTGCCTACGAAGCCTTTCGAGACACGAAGTTCGGAATCCGGATTCACTGGGGTGTCTACTCAATTTGGCATCGCGGCCCGGAGTCCTGGCCCTTCCTTGCGATGTCCTTCGAGGATCGCCAGACCTACAACAACCTCTATAAGACTTGGAACCCTGCGGGCTTCGATGCAGATTCATGGATGGACACTTTCAAGGAAAGCGGCATGAAGATGTTCGCTTTTACCTCCAAGCATCACGAAGGCTTTTCAATGTTTGACACCAGGACAAGGGTGAAGAACCGAGCCAACTGGACAGCGGCAGGAGGCCCGAAGATTGAATCCTGCGACCTGGCCTACTCCATCCTGGAGACTCCGTTCCGAAGGGATGTTGTGAAGGAGCTATGCGATGCCGCGCATAGACGGGACATCAAGATCGATCTCTATTTTTCTCATCCTGATTGGTATGACGCGGACTTCAGGCCCTATGTGTGTCATCCGCTGCAGATACCCTCCTCGGCACAGTGGATGACCGCAACCGATTTGCAAATGACGCAACAAAGATTAGGAAGTCATGCCGCGATCGTTCCTGATCCTTCGGATGCCGAGGTGAAGCGCATGATGGAGAGACATCGCGCGCAGCTTGTTGAGCTGTTAACGAATTATGGAAAGATCGACATGATTGACCTGGATATGTGGCTGGGACCACGCGTTTGGCCTGAACTCCGTAAGACCGTGATGAAGATGCGCGAACTTCAGCCGCAGGTGATGTTGCGGAGACGCGGCATAGGGAACTACGGCGACTACTTCACTCCAGAGCGCGTGGTTCCAGGCTCGAAAGAAGCAACCGACAAACCCTGGTTCACAATCTATCCGTTGGGCACCGACTTCTCCTACGAGCCCGATGCCGCAAAGTACAAGGGTACGGAGTGGATTGTGCACAATCTGGCAGACGCGGTGTCCAAGGGTGGCGGACTGCAAATCGGCGTTGGTCCGAGCGCTCACGGCGAGTTCCATCCCGAGGCGATTCGGCAGATGAAAGGCGCCGGAACGTGGTTGAAGGTGAACGGCGAAGTAATCTACGCAACGCGCCCGCGCCTCGGCGCGCTCTGGTCCGAAGGTGAAACGGTCCGTTATACGCGATCGAAGGACTCGCGATTCGTCTATGCCATCCTGACCGAATGGCCCGGAACGCAGATTGTACTGAAAACTGTGCAGCCTAAGCCTGGCTCCAAGGTGACTCTATTAGGCTCGCACGCAGAGCTGTCATGGAAGTTCGATTCTGCCCGAGGGACAACCATCACTTTGCCAGAGAACCTGCAGCAACCAGACAACAGGCCCTGCGACTACGCATGGAGCTTGAAGTTCGAAGCGTCGGCGGATTCAGTGAATGGTGAATGAAGCGCTGCTTTACTCAACACTCGGTGGTGACGAAGCGTTTGATGTCAACCACGCGTCGTTCTCAATGGACCGATGAACTATAACGTCGGCCTCTCTTCGTTTAGGGTTTTCCCGATCACGGAAAGGACGAGCTTACGCTTCAACCGGGATACTTTCAATACCCTGAACATTCATGGATACGACAACCCGATTGGAAGAGACGACGCGGAAATCTTCCTATCCTC
>JBAUCP010000018.1:0-2219 GCA_049677625.1 Occallatibacter sp.
GTGTAGACCGAAAAGCACGCACTCAAGTGGCTTTTTCATCAAGAAAAAGCCACCTTTCATGGCTCTCAAAAAGTCTACGTGTAGTCCGAAAATGCTCTTGCGTGGGAGGGACGCGAGTCGACCATAACCTTACGTCAATCTTTCGCAGATCTTGTCAGGAGCATGTCAGGCGATTGTCATGGTCTTGTCGGCGCGCAGCCGGCAGTCTTTTTTCGCACGCGAAAGGTGCGGAGATGAAGCCGCGTAAGAGGAGGAACAATTTTATGACAAAGATCAGACGATCTATGGACACGACGCGCAGCGCATTTCGCTAATGTGTCGGTTATGGCTTTCCGGATGATTCCCGTTTTCTCAATGGGTGCACGCAAAATGAAGCGCGTTGCCCTCCTTCTCGCCTTTGCCGGTATGGCTCAAGCCGCGATGCCGCAAGATACGCCGTTGATCTCCGGCGGGGTTGGTTTTTTGACCAGCACAAGGGGCGGCAACACAACCTACCTGCCGATTGCCGAGCCGCTGCTGGCTGCGCCGTTGGGCCGGCACCTGCTGGTGGAGTCGCGTGCGGCGCTGCTCGAAAGCTTCGCGCCCCAGGGCGGCGGACTGCCCGGCTATAGCCACTCCCATTTCATCGGGCTCACGTATCTCGAAGGCGATTACATCGCGCTGCCACACATTACTGTTGTTGGCGGCAGCTTTCTGCTGCCTTTCGGCACCTACAACGAGCGGCTTTCACCGGTGTGGATCGGCAACTTCCAGGATGGCCCGCTGATTGCCGGTTTGGGACTGCTGTCAACCGGGACGGGCGTGGGCGGAATGCTGCGCGGTTCCGCAATCGCGCATGACCGTTTTTCAATCGATTATGCAACTTGGTTTTCCACGCGCAGCGGATACGAACAGTTCAGCTCCGAGCGCTCGGCGGGCGGGCGGGCTTCGCTTTTTCTGCCGCAAAAGGGCCTGGAAGCGGGGCTTTCGTATGACCGCATGCTGCAGGGGGTGCGGGAGAACTTTTACGGTGCGCACGTCTGGTGGGACCCTGCGAACACCGGGTTTCGACTGCGATCGGAGTTTGCGCGCGGCCATCACGCGCAGGGATATTGGATCGAAGCCGACTATCGGCTGCAGGCACACGGCGGACCGGACAGTTGGATTGGCCGCATCGAGCCCGTATTCCGCATGCAACAGACATTCCGGCGCGACACTGCTGCAAGCGACGGATTACCGCTCGTGAATACACAGCGGGCGGACTTCGGGTTTGATTACAACCTGCCGCACAATGCAAGAATTCTCACCAGCTATTCCCGGCAATTCTCAGCCAACGGCGATGAAAATGTGTGGGAGACGGGCATTGTCTACCGCATATTAGTGCCCGCATGGAAAGGAAAGAAGTAAGCGGACATCGCCAAATGGGCTTTCTACGTAATCTCCCGCACGAGCGCAGGCTCACGCCGCTCTGCCGAAACGAGAAAACGAAATAGCAGCGAGATACAGAACGCGGTTGCGGCCAGGCCAAGCAGGACCCGTGGATAACCGAATCGGGTGAAGAGCATGCCGGCCGTCGCGGTGGCTACGGATCCGCAGAGCGCGTTGGCAAACATCGTCATCGATGCGGCAGTGCTGCGCGCTGCGTCCGGCACCTCGTTCATCAACAGGTTATAAAGCCCTGGCGAAGTGGTCCATTGCACCGCGGAAAAGCTCAGATAGAGTGCGATGGCGAGCTTTCCGCTCTGCGCGCCGGCCAAGAGACTCAGTAGCAAAGCCGCTCCCACCTGCGCCGCGACAATGCCATTCATCAGGCCAGCCGCGCGGAAGACAACCGGCGCTACAAGTCCCATGCAGAGCTGCGCTAACTGCGCCGTGGCAAAGACCAGCCCGATGTTTGCCATGGAGATGTGAAGATCGCGCGTGAGATAGATGTTAGCGAAAGGCGTGAACGCAGCCAACACCGCCGTCCATAGCGCCATGCAGGGAAGAAAGCGCATAAGAAAGGGAGTCAGGCTCCATGAACGCAGTCCACCTGTTGCTGTCAGCCGCGAAGCGGCCCCCGCGTTATCGGAGACAGAAGGAATGCGCAGGCGAAGAACGGGAACAATCCCGGCGAGCGCGATGGCGCACGATGCGATCAGGATGATCCGCTTGACCTCAGCGGCTTGCAGAACGATGCCCGCGGCGCCAAGCCATTGACGTAGATATCCGCAGACAATGCCGCCCAATATGCTGGTGCC
>JBAUCP010000019.1:0-9755 GCA_049677625.1 Occallatibacter sp.
ATCATGCCCTGGCTGAAGAGCTCATACCAGTCGGTTTCGTCGAAGGCCAGCGCGTCACCCTTGCCGGCCACCCAGTCTTCTGTCTTGCCGCGGCTCAGGTTCCACGTGTAGTAGTGGCAGCTCCAGCCGAAGAGATGGTCCTCAAAGACGGGCCGGTCGCCGAGCAGCTTGTGAAAGAAGCCGCGCGTCCAGTCCAGATCGTTGTTATTGGGGCCTGAACCGATGAAGGCCAGGTCGACTCCATAGCTGGGCACCCAGGTGGTGTAGCGGCGAAATTCGGTTGCGTAGTCCTCGGGCGTGAAGCTTCCACCGCACCCCCAGCTCTCGTTTCCGATTCCCCAGTAGCGCACGTTGTAGGGAGCCTGCGCGCCGCGCAGTTGGGCCAGCGTAGTGCTTTCCGACGGCGAATTGCAGTACTCCACCCAGTGATCGAAATCGAGCGGTGTAAGGCTCCGCACATTGGCTGCTATATAGGGCTCGGCGCCGCTGAGCCGGCAGAAGCGTACAAACTCGTCGGTGCCGAACGCGTTGCTCTCATACAACTGCACGGCGTTGCCGCTCAGCCGCTTGGCCTCCGGATCGTCCACCCAGAAGTTGGTGCGCCGCGGACGCTTTTCGCGCGGTCCCACGCCGTCTTTCCAGTCATAGCTGTCAGCAAAACAGCCGCCTGGCCAGCGAATGACGGGGGCCTTGATGGCGCGCATTCGATCCACGAGCGCCTTACGGACCCCGCCCACGTTGGGAATCGCCGAGCCCTCGCCGACCCACACGCCGTCGTAGATCACGCCGCCCAGGTGCTCGGTGAAGTGTCCGTAGATGGTGGGCGCGATGGCGCCGATCGGCTCCTCGAGCAAAACCTCAATATGCGCATCCGCGCTCGCGGCCAGACTCCGTCCGCGCGTGAGCAGAGCCAAGGAACCAGCCAGAACGCCTGCCTCTAAAAAACTCCGTCGCTGCATCGATCACTTTCCCTTCCGAGCGGCGGGCAGCCACTCGCACACGATCCCTGCCGCGGCCGGCGCAGGGGGTTGGCGTTTATTGAATCGCCGGAGGAGACGCCGCGTCTCCTGCCTGACTGCCTCTTTCCTGCGCGGCCTTGAGTTTGTTGAATACCGACTCGTTCTCGGCTTTGTGAAGATTGCTGGTCTTATCAAACTCGGCCTTGGCCTCTTCTTTTCGTCCCATCGCCTGATAGAGACGAGCCATCCTCCAGTGCACGTCGGGATCGCCGGGGCTGAGCCTGGCGGCCGTCTTGAATTCACGCAGAGCCTCATCGCGTTTGCCGTCCTGGGCATCGAGGATGCCGAGGTCAAGATGGGCCCGCTCAATTCCGGGATCAAGCTGGACTGCCTTCTCGATGAGCGGAAGCGCCGCGTCTGGTTGGCCGATGCGGATGTCGCAGTCTGCCAGCAGGGTCATGGCCTCGGAGTTGGCCGGAGCATTCGCCAGCTCGGCCTGAAACTCCTGCGCTGCTTCGTCGAACTGGTTTTGCGTCCACAATAAGTACCCCAGCCCGAAGTGCACGTTCGGCTGTTTGGGGTCGGCTTTGACCGCGGCGCGAAACTGCTCGATTGCGGCAGCGTGATTTCTCATCCCATCCAGCGCCTCGCCGGCCAGCATGTCAGCCTCAGCCGACTCCGCATTCAGGGTGAGGACTTCGTGATCCACGTCAAGAACACACTGGTACTGGCGCGCCGCAAGACAACTTTGCGCCAATACCAGACGATAGTGCAGATCATGGGGGTCGCTGGCCGTAACCTGCTTGAGATAAGGAACCGCCGCGGCAAACTCGCCCAATCCGTAGTGGGCCATGCCAATCAGCGTGTTCAGACGCTGGGCATCGGGAGACGACCGCGGCGCGCTCTTCAGCAGCGGAGTGAAGGCCTGAATCGCTCCCTTCAGGTCGCCGGACTTGAAGAGCGAAAGGCCGAGATTCAAGCGCAGGCCAGGAATCTCCGGGCTCAGCGCCAATGCCTTGCGGTAGAGAGGTATCGCTTCCGCATAGTGTTCCTGGCGAGCTTCAAGCAAGCCTAGATTCGCGTAGGCCTCTGCGTTGGCGGGGCGCTCTTTCAAGACAGCGCGCCACGCTGCCTCCGCGCCATCGTTGTCGCCCTGCTGCTCAAGCGCGATTGCTGTTTGGCGTTCGCTGCCCGCGGTGGGCGGCGCCTGTCCCCGGCAATGGACGGATGCCAGCGCCACAGCGAGCACGAGTTCCAGTTGTGCGAACCGCTTCACTCTTCGCTCCGTTGGCATTTTCGCTTGGACCCAGGACGGCGCGCAACACCAGTGCGTGTGTGTTCAAAAAAACAATGGGCGCGGCAGGGATGGCCTGTCGCGCCCAGGTTAAGGCAGGTGAGAGGTCAGAATTGGAACTTCCCGCCGAGCTGCAAGGTACGGGGACCGTAGTCGTTGGTCACCGCTCCGAAGTTGCCGTCGTGGGAGCCGGTATCGACTCCATTGAACTGCGTGTGGTTAAAGGTATTGAAGGACTCGAAGCGAAGCTCGATTCTCGGTCCTTCGTGGGCGGTCAGCGGAATGAGTTTGAACACGGACAGGTTCCAGTTGAAGAGTCCCGGTCCTATGACTGAGTCTTTGGGAGCGTTGCCCCAGCCCTGGTTCGAGCCGCCATTCCAGGGAGCGAGCGGATCTGCATAAGAGCTCTTGCTGAACCAGGCGCCCACCGTATGCGGGTAAGTGACCTTTGACACCAGGTTGGGACGGTTGTTGGTGCCGCCGCCCAGACCGAGCGTGTCGGATCCGGTATAGGTGACGTAGAGAGGCAATCCCTTTTCCGCTACCGTTATGCCGGAGACAGTCCAGCCCCCAAGCACAGCGTGTGCTACGAGGTTCGAACTGTTCGCGAAGAAGGGGAGAGCGTAGACGTAGTTCACGTTGAATATCTGACGCCGGTCAAAGGATGTATCCGAACCGCGGTCATACTTCGCGTTGAAGGGATTGGAGAGCCCGTTGAGATCGTTGCTTACCTCATCGATATTGTGACCCCAGGTATAGGCCACCTGGGTGGTCAAGCCATGCCGGTTTTCCATGCGAACGCCGGCCTGGAAAGAGTTGTAGTCGAAGTTGGTCTCGTTCTCCTCCTGCTCAATGCCGCTGAAGCCGGGGTAGATTCGGTACGCGTTTGAATTGTACGTGCCGTTGGATACCTCCTCGCGGTCGCAGTACGGGCCGGGTGCAGCAGTGCAATTCGGATCCTGGCTGGCCAAAGGCAAGGTGTTGATCCCCCGATCGTCATCCTGGTCCCAGCCTATGGAGCCGGCATACTGAACCTGCAGAACGATGGACGGAGCAAGCTCATGCTGGATTCCCAGGCTGAAACTGGCTGTTCCGGGAGGCGGATAGTTGAACTTGATATTGGTCAGCGTTGACGGGAAGGACTGCGTGGTTGTTGCTCCAGTCAGGACGCTGGTGCTGGGGCTGGAGAAGAAGACGCTGGTGGCCGAGGGCTGGTATGCAAACGGCGGATTCAGGGCGGCATTGTAAACGTCGTTGCCCTGGACGCGCTCATAGAACAGACCCATGCCGCCGCGCAACACCGTCTTGCCATTTCCGCTCAGGTTGTAGTTGAAGCCAATTCTAGGCTCTACGGTGTCGTAATAGTTCTTGACGTTCCCGCGGGGGAAGCCGTTGACGCCGGCCTCCTCGATACCGTTGAGATAGAACTGCTGGCCCTGGAATGTGCTGAGCGAATTGGGATTCAAAGTGCCGGCCGCGGTGACCGGATTGCCCTGCGCTGTGATATAGTCCGCGGGCACAAAGTTCGCGAACTGGTTATACCGCTCGAAGGCGTGCGGCAATCCGTCGTAACGGAGTCCCAGGTTGAGGGTCAGCCGGGGGCTGACATGCCAGTTGTCGTTGAAGTAGAGGCCGTAGTTGTTGTTGACCCAGTGCTTGTCAGCCAGAAACTCGAGCTGCGTGAAGCTGGATGCCTCGCCGAGCAGGAAATTGATATACGAGTCTTTGGAAAAGGCGCTCGAGTTGAAAGCGGCGGACCCATTGGTGTTGGCCTGCAGTTGCTGGTTCTTGTAGTCGTGCAGCAGGCTGAAGCCAAACTTGAACTGGTGCCGTCCCTTGGTCCAGGACAGGTCGTCCCGGTACTCGAAGCCTTCGTAGCCGTTCTTCCAGGGGTAATAGCTCGCGCTCCAGTTCACGTTCAACGGCGAGCCCTGCAGATCGATCTCCGGCATTTTGCTCATCTCATTGTCGGCGAGCGGGAAGAAGCTCGTAGCCGACCACCCGGTGGGCTGCGCAAACGTGCCCGCCCCGTTGATCGGAGTGAGGGTGATCTTGTTGCCGCTGTAGAGGATAGCGGTTTCGTTGAGCAGATTGGGCGAGTAAGTCTGGGTCAGCTTGATGGCCACCGAGAAGGAGGGATTGGTCATGGCCGTGCCGACGGTCGGATAGGTACTATCGCCCCACAACGGCGGGAAATACTTTTGCGCGAGCGTGTCATGGAGGTAGTGGCCCATCAACTGGAACTTGCTGTTGATGGAGTGGTCGATGCGCACCACGTCTTCACGCACGTTGGTGGGCTGAGGGATGGACGCGATGAACTGGGTTCCGTTGTTGTAATTCGGATGCGGAAACGCGCCCGTGTTCAGCAACCGAACCGCATTCTGGTCGATCAGGTTGGCGGGGATTTCGTACGTTCCGTTTTCGTTCTGCGGGAACGGCGAACCGGGCGTCAATTCGTCGCCAGCGAACGTTGCATTCAAAGCCGTGTTATTGGGGAGTACAGGAACGATTGGGATGGGGCCCCCGGTGGGAACGGTGTAGGCCAAGGGCGCTCCCAGGGTCGGGAAGTTGGGCAACAGGACGGCATTCGAGATCGATGGCGAACTTCCTTGAATCAGCTTCCGCCATTCTTCATTCCAAAAGAAGAATGTTCTGTTGCGCGCGTCGTCGTACACGTGCGGAATGAAGATTGGGCCGCCGATGTTGCCGCCGGGTTCGTTCAGTTTGAACTCAGACACTTTGCCGCTGAAATGATCTTTGGCGTCGTAATCGGTATTGCGGTTGAACTCATACAGCTCGCCGTGGTAGTTGTGCGTGCCGGACTTGAGCACCATAAGGATGGTGCCGCCGGAGCCGATGCCGTAATCGGGGCTGTAGTTGCTGTCGAGAGTCTGGAATTCGGCCAGCGCATCCTGCGAGGGCAGATTCATGAAGCAGCCGCCGCAGCCGCGATCGTTCTGCTCGCCGCCATCCAGCAGGTAGATGTTGTGCGTGGAGCGGGTTCCATTGAAGCTGATGCCGTTGGCGGATGTAAGCGCATTGACGCCGCCAAAAGGCGGCAGGTTGTTGGAGACACCAAGTCCCAGCGCCGCCAGAGAGGTGACATTGCGGCCGTTGGTGGCGAGCTGCGAAACCTGCTGGCCGCTGATCAGAGTGCTCAATTCGCTGGTTTCCGTCTGGACCTGCAAAGCGTCCGCTGCGACGGTGACCGTCTGCGCCTGGCTGCCGATTGCGAGGGCGATATCTTCTTCCAGGGTCTGGGCGGTGTTCACCACGATGTCAGTCTTGGAGTATTTTTCAAATCCGCTGACTGAAGCGGCGAGCGTGTAGGTGCCGACGCCGACGTTTGGGAAGCGGTAGGCGCCCGCGCTGTTGGAAACGGCCTGTCTCACCTGGCCGGTCGCGGGGTTGGTGAGATTGATTGCGGCGTTCGGAACGACCGCTCCGCTGGAGTCTGTCACGGTTCCGTTAATGGTTGCGTTATCCTGCGCCCAAGCCCCCGGCGCCAGCACGAAGAGCAGCGCAGCGAACACGAACCACAGCGCCGCCGACCGGCCGATCGGCCCAGAACTTATGCTCCCTCTTGTGGAAGAGGTTTGCTTCCTGAAAAACTTCATAGTTTGCCTCCTGAGCAAACGTTTCCCCGAACTTTTATCCCGCTTCCGGATGTTCTCGATCTTCTTCATCGATCTACGCAGCGGAGATACTGGACGGTGAAATCGGTTGGTGATGGTTTACTCGCCGGGATACATCTTCAGGCCAATTGCACACATTCAATGTTCAGAACTGCATTTCTCCGAGGTGTCAGATCCAAATCCCAAACACACCGAGTAAGTCTCTCCATCGGCGCACTTGCAGATGGGAAACCGGACCAAGGTGAACAGGACTGCAAAATCGACTTACTGCATTTGTTGTTTTGAGAAACGCTCAGAGCAGATAACCCTGGGAAGAATTCAAGACGCACGCATACGGAGCAAAATCCCGGCCGTCCCTGGAGTGAGGAGGGGTTTAGAGCGACCCCTTCCAGTTCGCTTGCGTGAAAAGAAACTTGTTCGACGCTCATTCCATGGCCGGAACAGCCCGCCCGGATTGATCACCCCGCTTAAAGGGCTCTCTTTCGTTGCGGTTGCCCCCTATCGGAAATCCGGCCACAGGGATCAGCGTCAAAACGCTTTCAGCAAGCGTTTCCCCAGCGACCGCTATTCTTACGCGGGCATTTCATGTTTGTCAACGACAAAATTTAAGAAATTTGTACAGGCTGAGGCCCGGATGTCTTTAGATAAATCTCTTTACTTAGTTTCTGCTTCGTCCCTTATGCATCCCCTCCAGGGAGGGCTCGAAGGGCGGGTAACCGATTTCGCCAAATCATCCCAAATTCAGCATGTCAGGCGGTTTTCTTTCTATTTTTGGATGGTTTTCCCGATTGCCGGCGGGTCAGAGCCGATCACCCCGGCGCCCTCGCGCACAGAATAGAAACGGTCGGCGGCCAGGCCGGTCAACGTCTCGACCTTTCCGTCGGGCCAAAGGACCTCGGCCTTGTCCACGCGATCCCGATCGCCCAACCCGAAGTGGATGCGAAGGTCGTTCTGGGAAAGATAGCTGCCGCCGCTCAGCACTTCGCCAAGCTGAACCAGAGAGCCGGCCTGCACGCGAATGCGCGCGTTCAAGGCCAGGCGGTTGCACTTCACGCCATCGAGTTGAAAGCTGATCCAATGATTGGACGGCCCGCCTTCCGGCCGCAGAATCTCCGGTCCGCCCTCCAGGTTCTCGACCACCGCTTCGAGTTTTCCATCGTTAAAGAGGTCGCCCACGACCATGCCGCGGCTGACCTGAGGAACCTGGATCGCCGCTCCGGCGCGCTTACTGATGTCTTCAAAGGTTCCGTCGCGCCGGTTCAGGAGCAGCACCTTCGGCTCGCGATATCGCGACCCCTGCGGCACGGTGTCCATCTGCGGGTAAACGTGTCCGCTGACGATGAAGATGTCTGGCCATCCGTCGTTGCTGAAGTCGACAAAGGCGTCGCCCCACTGCACATATCCCCGCGAGCTTTTTGTAGTGCCCGATCGCCCGGAGACATCGGTAAAGCTCATTTCTCCATCGTTGTGATACAAGGCCGCGTACTCGGTATCGAAGTGCGAAACCAGGATCGACATGCGGCCCTCGTGCAGGTAATCACCGAGAGCGACGCCCATATTCGCCTGCGCCACTCCATCCTCGTTGAAGGCCACGCCGGAGGTGAGTCCGGCATCGACAAACCGGCCTGTTCCATCGCCCTGGTAAAGATAGTTGGCCCCCGCGTCGTTGGCCACTAAGAGATCGAGCTTGCCGTCATTATTAAAGTCGGACCAGACCGCGGTAAGACCATAGCGGCGATCCGGATCGGAGACGCCGGCGCGCTTGGAGACATCGGTAAATGTGCCGTTGCGATTGTTGTGGTAGAGATTGTCAGGCGAGCCGGGCAGGCCGCGCGGACCGCATTGCACGTCGATGCCCATGTACTTGCAGGTCGAGCGGGAGCCGAAGGCCGCCATGTTGTCGAGATGGAAATCCACGTAGTGCGAGACAAACAGGTCATCCCATCCGTCGCCGTCGTAGTCCCCGAAGGCAGCGCCGGTTGCCCATTGCGTATCGGCTCCGAGGCCGGCGCTTTTGGTCACGTCGGTAAATGTGCCGTCGCCGTTATTGCGATAAAGAACCACGCCCCCGAAGCAGGTGACCAGCAGGTCGGGCCAGCCATCGTTGTTGTAGTCGCCCACCACCGCGCCCTGCGCCGAGCAGGGGTATCCCACGCCAGCCTGGTCAGTAACATCGGTAAACGTTCCGTCATGGTTATTGTGATAAAGCGCGCTGCGCGCCTTCTTTCCCTGAAGGGCCATCTCCACGCTCTGGGCATTGGTGAAGTAGATGTCCGGCCAGCCGTCGCGGTCATAATCGATCAGCGCCACGCCGCCGCTCATCGACTCCACGATGTATTTCTGCTCCGGGCTCGACAGGTGCTGGAACTGAATCCCGGTTGAAGCGGTGATGTCTACGAGTTCCGGATAGCTCAGGTGCGGGTTGCCCGCCGCAGTGACGGCGGTCTGCCTGGAGTCTTCTTTCTGCATCGGGCTTTGCGGCGCCGCTTGAGATCGAAGTTGAGATCGCATCTGTCCGTTTCCCGCGCCTCGCGTGCCCAGGATGAGGATCGCCATCAAGGAGCCTGCGCAAACGGTTCGGGAGGTCAGCATGTTCACTCTGTTCCAGCGGGGTTCGGCTCGGTTCGTTCTATTTGATTCGTTCCATTATGCCTGCCGGGAGTAGATCGGGGATTTTCATCCAGAGCTATGAGAGGGCGCACACTCGCGCGCGAGCGCATATCCCAGCTGCTCTCTTACGGCGCTTCATTTTTATCGGGTCGGTGCGGAAGCGGCAACGGTCGCGGGGCAAGGGCCGTAGTCCCTGCTTAGCTTCTCGACCACGAAGACCTGATCGCTGGTTGAGTCTTTCGCCTTCTTCAGTTTTGAACCGTGGAGTTTGACGCGATCTCCCACCTTGATGGCTGCGGCGTGGCCTTCAAGCGCATAGACGATCTTCGAGTCGCTGGTGCGCAGTTCCAGTCCGCCGGGACCCGATAAGACGCAACCTTGCAGCGTGTGGCGTTGGTTCTGGACTGCGTAGGTGACGCCCACCGTTGTACCTACGACGACCGCGACCATGGCGGTGACTGAAAGGGTAACCTGCGTCCGGGTACACGACGTGGCGCCGAAGCACACAAGCGCGGCGACCACCGCAAACGCGGTGATGCGCTGGCGGCGGCTGGCGCGTGATGGCGCATCTGGCGTTGCAGAAGGATCGAAAGCAGATCGAGCGGTCTTCAGGGATTGCCTCCGCGTCAAACTGAAAGAATCGAGATCGGTGGACCAACTTTACCGATTATTGGGTCCACTTGCTAGTTATTTTTCTAGACGCCGGTGTAATCACACTACATCTCAGGGTAGTAAGTATCCTACGGCAGAGCCGGAGGCTTTACGGTTGCTGGCCCCTCAAAGGGGTCTTTTCGCAACCGTTGAAAGCAAAAGCAAGAACAACAGCAAAAACGCCGAATGCAAAACCAGGTATTACTCCCGCAATTGTCAAACTTCTACTGCCTCCCCGGCAGAGGCGGGGGGTCTCCCGATTGGACTAGAATTGCGCTTAGAGAGGCCATTGTGGGAAATAATCAAGCTACCTGCCAAGCCCTGCTAATATTTCCTTTGCCTCGGCCCTTGTGGGCTCCGGCCAGTCGCGCATGATTTCAGCACTGTTTTCCGGATTTGTTAAGCGATGTTGATGTAGCAGGTGATATCTAGCCAGAGCTGCAACGGCACCACCTTTCTGCGACGCAAGGAGCAAGATCCTAAGAACTTCGCCGGGGGCAATTAGATCCTTGAGCATCGGATTAGAGGAAACATTTAGCACACCTCGCTCGCTGAGCCGGTGGCTCGTTGAAAGTGCTTCAAGTACAGACCTATCTGAATCAAGTA
>JBAUCP010000020.1:0-3436 GCA_049677625.1 Occallatibacter sp.
GGATCGTCACTCGAAGTGGTCATCGGACGCTGGCACCAAAGACCGCCGGTGTTGCCGCGAGGTGGAATGGTCAGGGGTAGAAGAAATTAGCTATTGTGGCAGGCATGGCTGGGGAAACCACCAGCGGGCAAGAGGAAGTTATGCAGGTGCTGTGCAGAAGGACAAATGGAAACGCAGAGTTTCACTGCTGCGTATGTGGTCAGGGTTTTGTGATGTTCTGGGAGCGGCAGTCGCACACGGAACGGACGAGAGTGTTGCATGAGATTCAGGAGACCATGCGCCGCCATCACCGCGCGGCTCCGGGGCCTGAAGCTCATCCGCAGGACGGGTTTCTGGCGCCGCAGATGACCGGTTCGGTTGAATTTGCGGGAGCGGGAGTTTTGGGCAGCGCGCCAGCGTGGGAGCTTTAGAGCAGTAAAAGGGCAACAGCAGCGCGTCAACAGAGCGCCAAAGGGCCAGCCACACTCGCAAAACAACGAGGCCGGCTGATTACGAAAGGCACTGAAGATTCTCTTGGGGCCGGGGTGGTGGACTATACGGCTTGCGGGCCGAGCCGATAAAGCAAGCATACGGCACAACTAGATAAAGCAATTCGGGCTTGGGTCCGGGTGGTGGACTTGAGGGCTCGTGGAAGGATACAGGGGGAGTTTTTCTTGGAGTCCGTTTCGCAGCTGTACGGCGCGAGAGCGGACCTTGCATAGAACGGCAGACTTGCGATGCCGGCCAGCGACTTTGCCCTTTGAGGTCATCGCTGCCGGCATCGATTCTTTTTGGGGCTTGCAGCGACGGTTTGCCAGCAACGGCCGTCACGTTACTTCGACCCTGTCCGGTAACACAGTTCCTACTCCGGCGTGGAATAGCCATCTACATCGAAGGACCGGCCACACACCCATTCCTGGGAATGGCGATCGGGCCGGGGGTGGGCTAATGTTGGTTTCAGCCGGGCGCGGATTACAGTTTGCAACCTAGATTGGGGCCAGCCGCGATCCGGATAAGGAATATAGGGGTGCGCCTCGGGGGCGCTATAGTCCGGCCGCATTATATTGATTAAACAAAAGTCTCCCGTTGCCTCGGCGGCCGAGGGCAGCGGGAGATTCTTTTTGCAGGCATGAATCCGCCTGCGCGGACGCACAACACCCCGACCGCCTGCATGTCGCTGCATGCCGGGCAGAAAATCCGGGGACGCCCGATCTCAGAAAAGGAAGCCCGCCAGCCGCTGGCCACCAGATACACAAAGGGCCGGGAGCGACCCCGGCCCAATTGTGATGTTATGTGCCAGATTCTGCCGGAATCTGGTCCTCGGGATTAGAGCGGCTGCACGTCGGCAGCCTGCCACCCCTTGGGACCCTTGACAACGTTGAACTGCACGGCTTGACCCTCTTGCAGACTCTTGAAACCACTAGAGTTGATTGCAGAGTAGTGCACGAAGACGTCTTCGCCGTTCTGACGCGAGATGAAGCCGAAGCCCTTCGCATCATTGAACCACTTCACGGTACCTTGTTCCATTTTGATCGTATTTCCTGGATTGAATTGCGCTGGAGGAATCGGAGCGACCACTGGCAGAATCTTGCTTGGTTGGGCGAGTACTGCTCACGCCCGGTTCGGTTCTAACGCTGACCCTAGTGTATCACCCCTGTCAAAAAACGGGCATTATTTATTTCCATCGCTCTCATTCCATAGTTAAAATCAGCTTAAGTAATTGAAAATAATATACTTCAAAAGGAGCCGCCGGCTGTGATACTGTGGGAAGTCGCCATGGCACACGATCCCATCCCCGGTTTGCTCGCCCGCGCAAGCCAGTTACTCGATGCTGAATTCGCTCATCTGCCCGGTTACGATTCTGCCATCGACGAAGCCGCCATTGAGCAAGTTCTGGAGACTGTAGCTCGCCGGCTGGGCGACAATTACCCTTACTTTCATCCTCTCTACGCGGGTCAGATGCTTAAGCCGCCGCATCCGGTGGCCCGTGCGGCCTATGCGCTGGCCATGAAGATCAATCCCAACAATCATGCGCGCGATGGCGGCCGGGCCAGCTCTGGGATGGAAGTGGAGGCGGTGAAAGGGATTGCTGCCATGTTCGGGTGGACGGAGTTCCTCGGCCATCTCACCTCGAGCGGCACCCTGGCCAACCTCGAGGCGCTATGGATCGCCGGCCAACTCGCTCCCGGGCAGCGGATTCTCAGCTCCGAGCAGGCCCACTATACCCACCGGCGCATCTCCGGCGTGCTGCGCCTGGACTACGCAAGCGTGGCGGCGGACAGCCGCGGGCGCATGGACGTGGACGCCCTGGAAGCCGAACTGCGCAAAGGCGATGCAGGCATGGTGGTGGTCACGCTCGGCACTACGGGCGTGGGCGCCGTGGACCCGCTTGACCAGATCCTGGCTCTCAGGGAGCGCTACGGCTTCCGGGTGCACGTGGACGCGGCCTATGGCGGCTACTTTGGATTGATTGCCGGCGAGTTGGACGAACCGGCGCGCCGCGCCTACGCCTCCGTTGCCCAGGTCGACTCCATCGTGATCGACCCGCACAAGCACGGCCTGCAACCCTACGGATGCGGCTGCGTGCTCTTCCGCGATCCCTCCGTAGGCCGCTTCTACAAGCATGATTCTCCATATACTTACTTCACATCAAAGGAGCTGAAGCTCCACTGCGGCGAACAGGAATCGTTCGCCAAGAGTCCCGTGCACCTGGGCGAGATCAGCCTGGAGTGCTCCCGCGCCGGCGCTGCGGCTGTAGCCCTGTGGGCCACGCAGCAGCTTTTGCCGCTAACGCCGGGCGGCGAGTTCGCGCGCGGGCTGGCCAGCGGACGGCGAGCAGCCGTGGAGCTGGATCGCCGGCTGCGCGAAGATGCGCGCTTTGATCCGCTTGCCGCCGGCCGGCCGGAACTGGACATCGTGGTATGGAAAACGGCCGCGGAGACTCCCGAGCAGGCCTCGGCGCGGGCGCAGCAGATTTTCGACCTTTGCGCCGAGCGCGAGCTGCACCTGGCTCTTGTACAATTGCCGCATTCCTGGTTCGGGGCGCCGGGCGGCGCGAAAGCCGAGGCGGTAACCTGCCTGCGCTCAGTGCTGATGAAACCCGAGCACGAAATCTGGCTCGACCGGATCTGGGAAGGGCTGAGCGCAGCGGCCGGGAAATAAGTGTCTGCGCAGGGAATGAGCTGCGGAGACGAGAAAACGTTCTCATTCCGCTAGTGGATTGAAAACCAGTGGTTTCCGGGTTGCAAAGGGCTGGTCCATGTCTGCCAAAGAGAAGCGCGCAGCGGGCCCTGCTCAAAAGCCCGCAAATTGCTGGCGAGATAGAGGTATAGAGGTTGTGAACCGCAATGCATGATCCGGCCGCTTTTCGTTCGCTGCACATCGAGCGCTTTCACGCCGAACCGGCAATCTTTGCCGCGCCAGGCCGCGTGAATCTGATCGGCGAGCACACTGACTA
>JBAUCP010000021.1:0-1646 GCA_049677625.1 Occallatibacter sp.
ACCTTGGCCATGGCGCTCACCACGACCACCGGGCTCTTGCCTTGCGTCACGCGGCCTTTGACAATGTCCGCAGTGCGCCTGATGGCGGCCGGGTCTTCGACCGAGGTGCCGCCAAACTTCATCACAACCAGATTCATTTCCAGGCTTCCCAGTGGTTCGGCAAAACGCTTCAGGCATGCGCAACGGCGGCAATGGGCTCCAGCTTGCCCAGGCTCGCCAGCAGCTCGGCATTCAGAATGGCCGCGCCTGCAGCGCCGCGACTCGTGTTGTGTGAGAGCGCGATGAACTTCCAGTCGAGCACGCCGCAGGGGCGCAGCCGGCCCACCGTCACGGCCATGCCGTTGCCGCGGTTGCGATCCAGGCGCGGCTGTGGCCGGTCAGGCTGCGCAGCCCACTCGACAGGCTGATCGGGCGCGGTGGGCAGGTTCTGCCCGGCCAGCGGGCGGAACTCCGCCCACGCAGCCAGAACTTCCTCGTGCGTGGCCGGCTTCCTGAGCTTGATGGACACGCTCTCCATGTGGCCGTCTTCCACAGCCACGCGGTTGCAGTGCGCGGTGATGCGCGCCGCGAGCGGCGTCACGGCGTGGCCCTCCAGCTTGCCCAGCAGCTTCAGCGTCTCGGCCTCCATCTTTTCTTCTTCGCCGCCGATGTAAGGCACCACGTTGCCAAGAATATCCATCGACGGCACGCCGGGATAGCCCGCGCCGCTCACGGCCTGCATGGTCGTCACAAAAATCTGCTCGATGCCGAAGCGCTCTTCGATGGGCTTGAGCGCCATCACCAGTCCAATGGTCGAGCAGTTGGGATTGGTGACCATGTAGCCGCCCGACTCGCGCCGCGAAGGCTGCTCCTCGATCAGGTGCAGATGCTCGGCGTTGATCTCCGGAATCACCAGCGGCACATTGGGCGCCATGCGATAGGCGCTCGAGTTTGAAACCACCGCGCAGCCTGCGTTGGCAAACCTGGGCTCCATCTCGCGTGCGATTGCAGCGTCCAGCGCGGCAAAGATGATCTTGGGCGCGCCTTCCGGTTCGGCAGGCGAGACCGTCATCTTCGCGATGCGCTCGGGCAGCGGGGTGTCGAGCCGCCACTTCGCGGCTTCGGCATAGGGCTTGCCGCTCGACCGGTCACTGGCCGCAAGCCAGGAGATCTCGAACCAGGGGTGGTTTTCGAGCAGTTGGATGAATCGCTGGCCGACCGCACCGGTCGCGCCCAGAATGCCAATTGGGTGTTTGCTTTTCATGGTCCGTAACACTCCAGTGTACAGGAGTAGACGCGCAGAGTGAGCGGCCCCCGTAGAGAAACCCAGGGCAATCGCATGAACGAATTCTGTTGAGGAGATCGGTTCGTCTTGCTGGTTCAACTGGTGCAAGACGACCCTTCCTCCCGTAGGGAGGGGCGAAAATAGCCCCGGATGGAGTCCGCTGCGGCGGACGTAATCCGGGGAAGAGATTCCAACAAAAACCACCCGCCCGTAGGGGCCGAACGAACCGCACTCGTGACCTTAATCGCTGTTCATGCAATCGCCCCCATAGAGAAACCCCTTGCGGGCGCGCCCGGCATCCAGCATGCACCGGGAACCCATGAAAATATGCTGCTGAAACCACTTGGTCCAGCCGATAAACCACTCGAAGGAGTCGCCCGAT
>JBAUCP010000022.1:0-3195 GCA_049677625.1 Occallatibacter sp.
GCCCGCACCACGGGCTCCGTTCCGGAAAGCCGATAGCAGACCCACGACCCATCTTCGAGGATCAGCTTGAGCCCGTCGGTGCGGACAACCTGGGTGACCCGCAGCCCGCTCAGCTCTGCCGGATCAGCCTTCAACTTCTCAGTGAACCGGGCTTTCACCTCCGGGGTCAAGCGGAAGTTCTCGCGAACCGGATAGAAGGAACCAACCTTGCCAAACATTTCTTTGAGCTGCGCGCCCAGGCTCTTGCCGCGCGTGGCGACCATCTCAGCGGCGAGGAGGCCGGCGATGACGCCGTCTTTCTCCGGCACGTGGCCGCGAATGGTCAGCCCCGCCGACTCCTCGCCGCCGATGGCGATCTTGTCCTCGTCGATCAGCGCGCCAATGTACTTGAACCCCACCGGCGTCTCGTAGAGCGGCACCTTGTGGTGCTCGGCCAGCGCAGTGATCAGGTTGGTCGTTGCCACGCTCTTGGCCACGCCGTTTTTCCAGCCGCGCGTTTCGACGAGGTAGTCGAAGAGGAGGGCGATGATGTAGTTCGGCTGCAGAAAGGTCCCGTCCTCATCGACGATTCCAAACCGGTCCGCATCGCCATCGGTCGCAATGCCGATGGCCGCGCCAATCTCCGTCATTTTTTTCCTGGCATCGCCCAGCAGATGGTCGTCCGGCTCCGGCGCATGACCGCCGAACAGCACGTCGCGATAATCGTGCACCATTTCGACGGTTACGCCCGCCTCGCGCAGCAGATCGGACGAGTACCCGCGCCCCGCACCCCAGAACGGATCGTAGACCACCTTGATGCCCGACTTCGCGATCGCCTTCAGGTCGACCAGCTCGGCCAGCCGCTTGAGAAAAGCCGGCTTCACGTCCGCGGTCTCGAAGTTCTCAGCAAAGGGACCCGGAAAGCCGCCTCCGCCGGCTTCAATTCGCGCAATTGCCGCCTCAATCTGTTTGGTCACCTCGGGCAGGGCCGGCGCGCCGTCGGGCGTGGAAAACTTGATGCCGTTATACTCCGGCGGATTATGCGAAGCGGTAAAGTTGATGGCGCCGGAGGTCTTGAGCGTTCGCACCGCATGGGAGATGGCGGGCGTGGGCGCCGCATCGGGAATCACGATCGGCGTGACGCCTGCCGCAGTCAGCACCCGTGCCGCCTCGCTCACAAAGCTCTCGCCCAGGAACCGCGGATCGCGCCCGACCAAAACACGGTGCGGACCGGGGAGCGTCTTGACATACGCGGCAATCCCCGCCACCGCCAGGCGGATATTGGCCACGGTAAACTCGTCGGCCACAATCGCCCGCCATCCTGAAGTGCCAAACTTGATCGCTGTCGTCATCACGTTCTCCTGATCGGTCCGCTCGCATCGTACCGCAAGGACCATACTGCAACACCAAGCCCGGATCGGCAAGCCGCAGTATTTTCCAGGAGCAGTGGATGAAAGAAAGAGATGCGCAGAAGTCTCAATTCGAAATACAGTGGACTGAAGAGCCGTCTCAGCTGAGAAAGCACATCATGCCCGACACGCCGCAAGCCTGCATCGTCCTGACTACCGCCACCAACCACGACGAGGCCGCCCGCCTGGCCGGCACATTCGTCGAGGAGCGCCTGGCCGCCTGCGCCACGCTCATCCCCACGGTCGAATCCATCTACCGCTGGGAGGGCCAGATCGAGTCTTCCACGGAAACCCTGCTGCTCATCAAGACAGCTCCCGAGCAGCTTCCCGCTCTCGAAGCGCGGCTCCGCGAGCTGCACAGCTACCAGGTTCCCGAGTTCCTGGTGCTCGAGGTGGAGTCCGGCAGCCATCCCTACCTGGAATGGCTCTTCGCCAGCCTGCGCAAACCCGACCATCCGCCGTCCAAATAGATTTGTCAGCCGGAGCGAGCGCAGGGGCCACGCATGGTGGTCGGTCAGTTTGCATAGAGCGAACCTCAGGGGCTAAAGCCCGCTCTTCGATTTGGCTTCTTGCGGCACGACTGAAGTCGTGCCCTGACACTTCTTGCCTCTGCCGTTTGGGTCGCGGGTATTTCCCTCTGGGGCTAAAGCCGATTCTTCGATTTGGCTTCTTGCGGCACGGCTGAAGCCGTGCCCTTTCAAGACGACTCCAACGGCTCCGAATTAGGGCACTCCCCCGCGTTAATCTCTCTGGCACAATCCACCCCCTCTGGTATTCTTGGGTGGTTCGCACTTATGCGTTGGCTGATGATTGGACTTCTGGCTTCACTGGGAGCGCTGCTGCTTGCGGCCGCAGGCGTAGCGCGCCACATCTGGCTGCATCGCGCAAATCTTCGGCACGCGCCATCCACGCACGAAACGGACCTGGAACCCTGAACTTACGCAAAGCACGAGGAGAACGTTCAATGAGCAAAGAGCTCTCCGTATCGTTGTCTCCGGCCGCCGCCGCTCCGGCCCGCGTGTCGAAGCTGCTGCAAGCCGCCGGCATCATCCTGGGCGGCAGCGCCCTGGCCGCGGTCTGCGCGCACGTGTCCATTCCGCTCTTCTTCACGCCTGTGCCGCTCTCGCTGCAGCCCTTTGCCGTTCTGCTCCTGGGCCTGTTGCTTACGCCGCGCATGGCCGCGGCCACCTTTGCCGCCTACCTGCTTGAGGGCGCAGCCGGACTACCGGTGTTTGCGCCCAGCCCGGCCATCGCCGGCCTCGCCCATCTCTTCGGACCCACGGGCGGCTATCTGCTCGCCTTCCCGCTGGCCGCCGCGCTCATCTCTTTCCTGTGGAGCCGCACCGACCGCGGCTTTGCCGCCGCCATTCTCTGCGCCGCCACCGGCGACCTGGCCATCCTGACCTGCGGCGCGGTCTGGCTGGCCGCCATCATGCCGCTCTCGGCCCTGCCCGCCGCCACGCTGGCCGTGCTGCCTTTCCTGCCCGGCGACGCGCTCAAGATTGCCGCAGCCGCCGGCATGGCCGTCGGCTTCTTTCGCATACGGCGCGGCGACGCTGCCTGAAACGCATGAAAATGCTGCAAATGCAGTTCCACGGCAGTAACGCCGGCGCGGCTGGCAACACTAGAACTGGTTGCAGAAAGCATGCTCGACCCTTGAAAGGATATCCCTCAGGGGCTAAAGCCCCCCGTTTATTGTGCATTTTGCGGCACGGCTGAAGATCACCCCAACAAGCAAAAGATCGCTTGTTGGGGACCCCGATAAAGCCGTGCCCTTTCAAAACCCCATTTATGCAACCAGTTCTAG
>JBAUCP010000023.1:0-7314 GCA_049677625.1 Occallatibacter sp.
ACACCAGGTCGTATTGCGAAGCATCCACCGCATCCACGTAGCGGGTATCGTAGTCGCAGGTCGCGGTTGTCGAGCCCAGGCCGCAACCCGAGGGCAGCGGAGCCATCAAAGCAAGGACGGGTTGCATGGACGAAGCGAACTGCGAGCGGACGTAAGCGCTCGGGACCTCATATTTCGGCTCGGCATTGGTGATGTGCGTGCGATCGCCTTCGTAGTTCACGAAGAAGAACAATTTGTTTTTGAAGATTGGGCCGCCCAGGTTGCCGCCGAACTGGTTGAGCCGTAAAGGCACTTTCGTTCCGGGCAGGAAATAGTCTCTGGCGTCGAGGGCCTGGTTGCGGAAAAAGTCGTAGGCCGTGCCATGGAATGCATTGGAACCGCCCTTGGTGATGATGTTCATCTGCGGGCCCAGCGAAAACCCACTTTGCGCGCTGTAGCCGCTGTTGGCGAAGTCGATCTCCTGGATGCTGTCCACGCTGGCGCGAGTGATGCGCGCGCCCTCCTGGCCTTCGGTCTCAAGAAAGCCGTTCACGTCACCGCGGCTCGCCGACTGCCCGTCAAGCTTGATGTTCAGGCCGGTGAAGATATTATCCAGGCCGTTGACGCTGCCCTGGAAGAAGGCCGTCGAGCCCACCGAGCCGGGAGAGATTTCGAGAAAATCGCTCACGTCGCGCCCGTTCACCGGCAGGTTGGCCACTTGCTCGGAGTTGAGGGTGGTGCCGGCCGTGCTGGTAGACGTGTCGATGGTCGCGGTAGTTCCCGTCACCTCAACGTCCTGGCTGGCTGTGGCAATGGCGAGCGTCAGCTTTACAGTCACCGTGGCGCCCACATTCAACTCGAGGGGTTGTGACGATGCTTTGCCGAAGCCCGCAGCCGTGGCCGAGACCACGTAATGGCCAAACTGCAGCGCGGAGGCAACGAAGTTCCCGTTGCCGTCAGTCACTGCGTTGGTGTTGATTCCCGTGCCGGTATTGGTGATAACCACGGCAGCATTAGGGATCACGGCGCCGGTCGGGTCAGCGACCGATCCGACGACGGTCCCAGTGTCAAATTGCGCAGACGCGCGCGCGCTGAAAAGTAACAAGACAACCGCCAGCGCGGCGGCACAATGGGCAATCCCGATGCCGTATTTCTTCATGAGCGAGTGTGCTTTTCTTAGTTTCTGCACGTTCCCTTGAGCTTTCATTTTCTGCCTCCTATTGTTTCTTGGACCAAGCCTCTGGTTATTCGCCAAATGCCCGCGCAAAATCAGCCTTGCGTTGCGGCGCATGGGTTGATTTCATGAGATGGCTTCCTGCGCTGCTCCCTCTTGTTTCTTTGTGCCGGCGCGGCCAGTCTTGCTCTTCTTTCGCGGTCTTGTGTTTCGCGGTTCAGGCGCCATAGCCAGAGACGCGGAAACGCCGGCGTCGTGATCGGAGACCGCGCCAATCCGGTCAGCCGCCTTCAGATCCTTGCGCAAAAGAGACTCCGCGTACTTCAGGTCGGCGGCGATGGCGCGGCGCGCCGGCCCGGCCTGCCCGCTGGCAATGAGCTTGTACATGCGCTCGTGGTGCGCGCAGTGCCTTTCCAGGCTCTCCACCAGCGGCAGCACGCGATGACGCCCCTCGGCAAGCGCTCCGTACATCATGCGCATGGTGCTCAGGATGGCCGCATTCTTTGAGGCCTGCGTGATGGCGTCGTGAAACTCCATCTCCGCGCGCACAAACAGGACGGGGTCGTGAACGGCGGCGCGCATGGCCGCCAGCGCGGCGCGCATCTGCTCGTGATCTTCGCGCGTGGCGCGGCGCGCAGACAGCGCGGCGGCTGCCGGCTCCAGAATCTGGCGCAGCTCGTAGAGTTCGAAGTATTTGATTTCTTGAAGGAGCAGCATCCACTGGAAGTGGCGGCTGACCATGCTGGTGAGGGAGGGCTGAAGATAGGTTCCGTCGCCGGGCCGCGCCTTGAGCAGCCCCATAAACATCATGCCTTTGAGCGCCTCGCGCAGAGACGCGCGGCTCACATTCAACATCTCCGCCAGCCGTGGCTCTGAAGGCAGGCGGCTGCCGCGTCCGAGCTGCCCGCCGCGAACCAGCGTCTCGATGCGGTGCGCCACTTTGTCGATGACCGATTCCCGCCGCGCGGAGGGCATGGGGAATTTAGGCGCGCGATTTTTGGATACTTTGTCTGACATTTCCACGAGAACCTATCGACGATAGGCCACGCTTTCAACGATTGTCAACAGGAAAAGTCGGCGATATGGAAGCGTGTTTACCCCGCATTTGTACCTTTAACGATTTAGTTTTGGGTTATATGCGTCCGATTGACTAGGCCGGGCTATGGGGTATATACACGGAGAGCATCTGTCAGACAGCTTCAAGGCAGTTTTTCCGCTCACAACCTTCCAATCGCGGGGTCTGTGAGGCGCAAATAAAGGCTTGAGCGGCGAGGAATGATGAAGAGAGCGGACAGGCTGGTTAGTTTGCTGTTGCTCGCAGGCACGGCCGCGCTTGTCACCGCGCAACAGCGCACCGTGTGGCAGATCGGCCGCTTTGACGGCTCATCGCAGGAGTTCCGCAGCCAGGAGATCGACTACGCCAGCCCGAAATCCGACGTGGTTTACACCGTGGGCGCCAGCCGCGACGCGGACTGGATTCGCTTTCAGCCCGGCCCGGCCAACGCCATTGCCGGTGGAAGGCTCCATCCCTTCACGGTGAACTTCACGCTTGGCGAAACTCCGCGCGGGCTCTACCGGCTGCGCGTGGCTATGCTGTACGAGACGCCGCGGCTCTCTGCGCTCGCGCTCAGCATCAATGGCCACAAAGGCGCTTTCTACTTTCACCCGCGGCTCGACTTTACCGCCGGCGACTGGGAAGGCACATTCGTGCCGCAGACCTCGCGCGATGAAAAGACCGTCGACATTCCCGCGCGCTGGCTCGTACGCGGGCAAAATACGATCGTCTTTACCGCAGTGGACACGCCCGCCACGCCGCAAAATTCTATGGGCGATATTGCTCCCGGCCAGAGCGGGTTGGTCTATGACGCGATCTCGCTTACCGGCGAGCCGGAAGGCGCATATCCGGAGGGCGCTGTCTCGGTTCTTGCCGAGCCGACGATTTTTTATAGGCAATCAGCGAACGGGCTCGACGAGATCGTGGACGTTTTTCCTGACGTGCACGCGGGCGCAGAGACGCACGGCGAAGTCAAGCTCGAGATCGGCGGTAACGAGTTCACGCAGCCGCTTGCGCTCGACGGAGAATTTGGCGAAGAACGTATCCGCTTCGCCGTACCCGAGTGGAACGGCGTAGCTCCTGCCACTGTGACGATCGCCGGCCAGCGGTTTCCCGAGCAACTCACGGCAGCCAAGAAATGGACGCTCGATATTGTGCCTCAGGAGCATCTCGACATCGGTTTCACGGACTACCGGCCCAAGGTTGCCGAGCTGCAATCGGAAAGCATCGATGGTGTGCTCGACCTCCTCCCAAAGCAGCCGGATTTTCGCTGGACCCTGGATGGCGAGTGGATCGCCGAGCAGTATCTCGCCGGCCGTTCTGACGCGCAGCGGCAGCGGTTTCTCGATGCTGTGCGCGCAGGCCAGATCGTGCTGCCGCCGCAGTTTGCCAACCAGCATACGGGCGTGGCTTCGCTCGAAGGACTCATTCGATCTCTTTATCCATCGCATGCGCTGGCCGCAAAGGATCATCTGCCGGTTGGCGCTGCGAACATCACCGATGTGCCCTCGTACAGTTGGTCGTATGCCTCGGTGCTGCACGATGCGGGCATCCAGTATCTCGCTGCCGGCAGCAACTCGTGGCGCGCACCGGTCATGCTGCTGGGCCGCTGGAATGAAAAGTCGCCGTTCTACTGGGAGGGTCCCGACGGCGGCCGCGTGATGATGTGGTACTCGCGCGCTTACCTGCAGTTGGCGTCGATGTTCGGCACTCCGCCTACGCTGCCCGCGGTGGAAGATGCCGCGCCCGTCTTTCTTGAGGCATACACCCGTCCGGATTACAAGGCCGATTCCGTGATCGTCTACGGCAGCCAGTTGGAAAACACTCCGCTCGACCAGGCGCAGGTGGATCTGCCGCGGCAATGGGCCGCTGAATACGCGTGGCCGCGGATGGTCTTTACTACGGTCAAAGATGCCATGGCCTCGCTGGAACAGCAGTTTCACGGTGACCTGCCGGTGTATCGCGGGGACTTTGGCCCGTACTGGGAGGATGGCTTCGCCTCCGATGCGTTCCACACCGCGATGCACCGCCGCAATCAGCAGCGGATTCTCACCGCGGAGAAGATGGCGGCGATTCCATCGCTGCTCAATCCCGATCTGCGCCCCGACGCGCGCAAACTTGCCGATGCATGGCACAACATGCTGCTCTTCGACGAGCACACCTGGACTTCAGCGAGTGCTACGACGCAGCCTGAAGGCGACCAGAACACGATTCAGTTACACCAGAAGCAGCTTGAAACAGTGATTGCGCAAAACGACATTGCAGAGAGCGTGGAGCGCAGTTGGGCGCAACTGGAGTCGATGCTGAGCCCGGCGCATGATTCCATTGCCGTATTCAACTCGCTGAGCTGGCCGCGCAGCGGATGGGTGGAAGCCGACCTGCCCGCCGGAGAATTGATCGTCGATCCCGCAACCAATGCTCCCGCCGAGCAGGTGATTCTGCGCGAGGAGAGCGGCACTATGCTGCCTGGCTTCGGCGGCAAAACGAACCGAGTGCGATTTCGCGCAGCCGATGTGCCCGCGCTCGGATACAAACTCTTTGCGATTGCGCCGCACACGGATGAGACTGCACAACTGCCGCGCCCCGATGCCGCCGCTCTGCGCGACGGCGTGATCGAAAATCGTTACTACCGCATCACGCTCGATGCGGAACATGGCGCGGTGAAGAGCATCTTCGACAAGCAGTTGAATCGTGAACTGGTCAATCAATCAAGCCCCTTCCGCTTTGGCGCGTATGTCTATGTCGAGGGCGCGGACGATATGCCGGCCAACAGCCTCTATCGCTATGGCGCGGCGCAGCGCCTGCCGGTGCTGCATCCGATACAGGCCGCAAACGGACGCATCGTGAGCATCTCCGCAACGGAACAGGGCATGGTCGCAGTTCTCGAATCCAATGCGCCGAACACGCCGCACATTCGCACCACCATCACGCTACCCGCAGACGAAAAGCGCATCGGCTTCGACTTGAGCCTTCACAAAGACGCAACATTGCGCAAGGAGGCTGCATACATCGCCTTCTCGCTGACCGCCGCTCATCCTGAGTTTCGCTACGAAACGCAAAACGGCTTTGTCGATCCGGCGAAAGACGAGCTCGCCGGAGGCAGCCGCGAGTGGTACACGGTGAACCACTGGGCCGCGATGACCGGCAATGGCGCAACCATGGCTATATTTCCTGAAGATGCGCCGCTGGTAGCCTTCGGCGACATTGTGCGCGGCGCGTGGCCGGCGGAGTTTCATCCCAAGAGCGGCACGATATTTTCCTGGATCATGTCGAACTACTGGGATACGAACTTCGCCTCGTCACAGGGCGGGGATTTCGAATTTCACTACTCTTTCACGAGCACGACGGAGTTCGATGCTGCGCAACTGACGCAGCTCGGATGGGAGTCGCTGACGCATCTCGAGGCCGATCCAGTTCATGCGTCAACCTCTGCAAGCGCGCTGCCCAAAGACGCGGCCAGCTTTCTTTCCATTGACCATCCGGGAAATGACCATCCACGAAATGACGATTCAGAGGCGGTGCTGACCACCTGGAAACGCGCCGAAGATGGCGATGGAAGCATTCTGCGTCTCGAAGACACTTCAGGCAAAGCCGCTTCCGTTGGGGTTGGCAGCCGCTTTTTCCGCATCGCACATGCGTGGCAGTGCAATGCGCTGGAAGACAAACAGAGCGCGCTGGCGGTAGACTCCGATGGAATCCGAGTGGATGTGCCGGCCTTCGGGATCGTGACCATCCGAATCGAGACGGAGCCGATGCGCGGATTCGCGGGAGAGCAGCCATGAAGTTTGATTTTCAGGGCAAAGTCGCCGTCGTGACGGGCGGAGCAATGGGCATCGGCGCAGCCACGGCCGCAACGTTCAGCGAGCTGGGAGCGCGCGTGGCCGTGCTCGATCGCGATCGCGAGCAAGGCGCGCGCGTAGCGGCGAGCCTCGTCGGTGAGGGGGTCGCGGGGTCATTCCACTTCTGCAACGTGGAAGATGCTGAGAGCGTTCAGGCCGCGATCGACGAAGCTGCGCAGCAGCATGGCGCAATCCACGCAGTCGCGCACTGCGCAGGCATTCAGCGCTACGGCGATGCTGTGACCACCAGCCTTGAGGTGTGGCGGGAGACCCTCAACGTGAATCTGGATGGATGCTTTCACGTGGTGCGCTCTGCGCTGCCGCACATGGTGGCCGCGGGCGGCGGCTCCATCGTGGTAGTGGGATCGGTGCAGACGGTTGTGGCCGTGGCCAATTCCGCTGCTTACGTGACCGCAAAACATGCGCTCGCCGGCCTTGTGCGTTCTGTTGCGCTGGACTTCGCCGACAGGAATATCCGCGCCAACTGCGTCATGCCCGGCGCCATCGATACGCCGATGTTGCGCGCCTCAGTCAACATGGCGCCCGATCCTGAGGCGGTGCTTGCGGCCTGTGCTGAGGCTCATCCGCTGGGCAGAATCGGACAGCCTGAAGAAGTGGCGCGCGCGATCGCGTTCCTGGCCAGCGAATGGGCGTCGTTCATCACCGGAACCACGCTGGTTGTGGATGGCGGAATGCTGATTCCGGCCGGAGGTATGGCCTTTCAGCGTGGCGGAACCGGATCGGTTGCAAAACCCGGATCGGTGGCGAAACAATGACGCGCGTAAAGAATCGCGCGATGGCGGTCGTCGGAGATTTCGCAAAGCATGAAGGAATTCAGCTTTGACGGCCATGGCCATTGCGGAAGCATGGAAGAATCGCGACGCCGTGCGCTTGAGCAACGGCGTGATGGAGGCCGTACTGCTGTGCGGCGGAGGGCACATTGCGGAACTGCGCTTGACCGGGTCTGCCGGCGCAACAATGAATTGCCTTTGGACCGCGCCGTGGCCGACGGCCGATCCTCGCGATCCGGATTTCAAAACGCTCGCGGAGAAGTATGGCGCTGCTCCGGCGGGCGAGTTTCTGGCCGCATACACGGGTCATGCGCTGTGCCTCGACATCTTTGGCCCGCCCTCAGAGGAAGACGCGGCGCGGGGCATTCCTTTACACGGCGAGGCAGCTGCGCGCATGTGGACTATCGACACAACGGGGTGCGGCTGTGTGGCGCGCGTTGTACTGCCAGTGGCTCAGCTCGAGTTTGAGCGCAGAGT
>JBAUCP010000024.1:0-9457 GCA_049677625.1 Occallatibacter sp.
GGGGCACCCGCAGGGAATAGGGAATAGGGACCGTCTCATAAACACCATTCAGACCTTCCAAAAGCATCCCTCCAAGGCTAACTGCACCAGAACGCCTGTGCGCTCGAGGTGAAGGGAGGAAGAAGCGCAAGCGCATCTTCCCGGCCGATTTCGTGCTCCACTCTCTACGCCATACAATGCTTACTAGGATTGGATAATCGGGAGTGGATGCTTTCAGCATCATGATCATGCGGATCACAGGGGACTGCAGCGTCGTGGTTTCTCCGTGGTATATCCATCCGACGCCGAAAGCGGTCGAGCGCGCATTCGAGCGGCTGCCGTAAGTCTTTGAAGGGCCTGTAGCTCAACGGTTAGAGCAGGGGACTCATAATCCCTTGGTTGGGGGTTCGAATCCCTCCGGGCCCACCATTGAATCAATAGTTTACATCGATATAACAAACCTAGAGATAACGCTGGGGATACTTCTGGGGATACTTTTGTACAATACTTCCAGGAGGCGGTTTCCCCATGCCGCGCAGGTCACAAGCCAAGGTCACGGGCGTCTGGGAGAAGATCCCGGGCTCGGGAATCTGGTGGATTCGCTACCGTGAGAACGGAGCCCTTCACCGAGAGAAAGTGGGCCGGAAGTCGGATGCTCTGGCCCTCTACCAGAAACGCAAGAACGAGATTCGCGTCGGAACAAAACTGCCGGAGAATATGCGCCGCGCGTCGATCCGCTTCGGGCAGCTCGCCGAGGACATCCGGCGTTACAGCGAAAAGCACCACCGGGACCAGAGCCACATCGAATCGCGTCTCAAGCGAATCCTCCCCGATTTCGAGTCTCGGCAGGCTGACCATATCAAACCCGAAGAAATCGACGGATGGATTGCGAGGAACACAAAGGCCGCGGCCACAGCAAACCGCTACCGAGCATTGTTCTCTCTCATCTTCCGAGAGGCCCTGCACAACGGGAAGGTGACCGGCAATCCGGCGCGGCTGGTGCGACTACGGCATGAGAACAATGGACGCATTCGCTTCCTCACTGGTGACGAAGACAAACGTCTCCGCAAGGCCATTACGAAGCAGTTCCCCGAACATTTGCCGGAGCTGACCGTTTCGCTCGGGACCGGGATGAGATTGTCGGAACAATACTCGCTGACGTGGGAGCAGATCGATTTTGCGCGAAAGGAAATCAATCTTGAACAAACCAAGAACGGGTCGGCACGAACGATTCCGATGAATAGCGACGTTCTCAAGGCCTTCGAGATTCTCCATGAAATGGATAAACCCGCGTCGCCGAACAGTCGAGTTTTTCCCCTCCACAGTCCGCGTTATTGGTTCGCAGCGGCTCTCGCAGATGCGAAAATTGCTCGCTATCGCTGGCACGACAACCGGCATACGTTTTGCTCCCGGCTCGCCATGCGCGGCGAAAACATGAAGGTGATCCAACAACTCGCAGGACACAAGACAATCCAGATGAGCGCGCGGTATGCACATCTCGGCGAAAAGAACCTACGCACGGCGATAGAGGGCCTTTGCGGTAACAGACGCCGTACGGCTGCACGAGGCGAATAGGCATCGACTTTGCTGTTGGATCGTCAGATAATGGTAGGAGGTGACGGTGCTATGACAATTCAAGTAGAACTTAGCCCTGAGACTGAGGCCCGGCTCGTCGCCGCAGCTCAGGCACGTGGCGTTGCGCTTGAGAAGTACGCGGAAAACCTTCTCCATGATGCCCTAGCATCGTCAGCAAACGGATCAGGCAAGTTAACGGTCGAAGAATTCCATGCGATGTTGCGAGAGATTGCGGAAGGGTCGGAGAAGCTGCCCCAGTTGCCGACGTCCGCCTTTTCTCGGGAGAGCTTCTATGAGGGCCGGCTCTGAGAATGGCAGAGGCGCTTTGTCTTGTCGATAGCAACATCCTCATTCGCTGGGTTCAGCCAGCCGATCCGGATTACGCTCTTGTTGAATCAGCTCTCGCGTGGCTCGTCAGGTCAGGCGCCATACTCTGCTACGCATCTCAGAATCTCGGCGAGTTCTGGAACGCCTCGACCCGCCCGCTGGAGCGCAATGGCTTTGGTTTATCGCCCACCGAAACAGATCGACGTGCACGCCAATTTGAATCGCGACTGCGACTACTTCCCGATGGCCTAGCGATACACGAAGAATGGCGTCGATTGCTCGTGGATTATGGCGTCTCTGGAGTCCAGGTGCATGACGCCCATCTCGTTGCGACCATGAGCGTCCACGGAGTGAAGAAAATTCTGACGTTCAACACGAAGGATTTTGCCCGCTTCGCTGGAATTGAAGCTCTGCATCCCGCAGCCGTGACGCATCCGAGCATTTGAATCTGAGCTGCCGCCATTCGCTTCGCGCGAGTTGTGACTTTTGCACTTACCTCGAAGCCGCTTGCATCGTTGCGCACCGCACTGCAATTCGAAGCACTGTATCGCAGAGCGCCATTTCATCAGGAAGCAATGCGCTCAGGATGATGCATCCGAGCGAAAGCCTGAAGCGCTGACAAAGGAATCATCGTGCGAGTTCCAATTTTGCGGAAGGGCAGTTCTTTGCTTGCCAGCAAATAGTCGATGGACCTGATGCTTAGGGAGACAATCCCGGCAGCCTCTTCGCGGCTGACAAGGAGTTTCGCGTCCAGTGGTACGGTCGCCGTGGCGGGTGGTTTGGACTTGCAGCTCTGGGGCTTTCGCGTCCTCCGCTTGGGAATTAGCGACGGCGATGGCATTGCGGACATGGGTGCAGAGGGATTGCAAGATGGAGTCGGATTTGGAGGAGCTTGATTTGTGTCGATTCGGTTTGCAGTATCGCGCAGATCAAACAGGGAAAGCTGCCCGGCGAGCGTGGCTCGCTGGAAGCGACGGGTAGGGGAAGAAGGACGCAAGGGACACCTCGCCGATCTTGCTTGAGTTGACAATAGCGCCGATTCAGACCTAGAGTCAAGCTGTATCGTTACACTGAGGTCGGTGCGCAAACATGCCTCAAAGAGCCCCCACCAAGCTTCGATCCCAGAATCAGCAGCCCGTCATTTCGATCCGAATTTCGGAACGGTTGCGAGATCGCCTGGAAAAACTCAGGCAAATGATGGCCCTCAAGACGGGCCAGGCGGTCTCGACCTCGGAGGCCGCCAAGCAACTGCTTGAGTCCGCGCGAGATGACCGCGTCGAGATGCTTGGCCTGCTCCTTGAGCCGACCGCATCGCTCCTCAAACTGCGCAAGAAACTGGAGGCTAGGCTAACCCTGTCTCAGGCGGAATGGACGGTCCTGGCCTACTACTGCACGCTGGGAGCCGAGGCATTCGAAAGCACGGAGCAGGGGATGATTCCCCGTGAATCTCTGGCGGAGGTTATGGAGGCATTTCTTGCCGCCTATGAGGCGCCGCGCAGGAAGGCAAGAGTTTCCCTCGATTGGGTCTACTTGCAGACCCTGCCTGCGGACGAGAAGCGAACGCGCGACAAGAAACAGGAGGAGGTCACGCCCAACGACGTTCGGCGCGTGGTCACGCGGACGGTCCAGATGCTCCGTAACCCGGCGGCGGACAACCGGCGCAGACCCATTCTCGCCGTGCGCAATTTGTACATGCTGCTCGACGACGAGAAGTTTACCAATGCGGAAAAGCTCAACGATGCCCTCTGGCCGCATTGGAAGGCGGTGTGGAAGGTGGCTGCCAGGGGCCATTACGCCACGCACAAAAGGCCGCTTCGGGAAAAGCCTCGAACGGAAAGCGGGGGTGACGAATTCGAGGACCGCATCGCGTTCAGCTTGCCGTCGTTCGAGGAGGGCGGATACCGGCTCGAACTCTCCCGCTGGGAAGGTAACGAATTCACGCCGAATGTCGCTTTCCCAGGCCCCTTGATGCCGCGCTATCCGCTGCCTGGCTATCCACGGATTGCGGAGTTCCGAAGGATGCTGGAGTTGCTCGACTTGGAGCCGGCAACGACGCAATGGAAGGGTTACTACTTCATGGCTGTGACTCGAATCCTGGACAACGATCAGCGCGGCGTCATGCTCTTCTCCCGCGACAACGGGATCGCGTTCAGCTTTCCCATCGACGACTGGAAGATGCTGCAAAGCCTGTTTAGGCGCGCATGGCAGTCGGCGGAAGTCGCCGCTGCTTGGGACATTCTGAGCTACGAGTACGGCGAACTATAAGAACGGCGCTGCTGTCGCAGCGGAAGAATGTGGATACGTCACCCCCAACTTGGGAACTGTGGAGATACCGAGAGTGCAGCGCCGTTTACAAATGTTAACTTCCGCTGCTCCTGCAATTTGACTCGGCGGCGTTTACAAATGCTAACGCGCGTTTACATTCGTAAACAGAAAGGGCGCTCCAGGGTGCCGCAGCGTAAACGCATTGAAAGGAAAGTGCTTCACATAGATCGGCAAAATTCGGCTTGGTAAGACAAATATCGCACGTCAGAAGGGAGGTTCCCCCTTGAACGCTTCCCAAACGGCGACAGTGCAAGCGAACAAATCCCCATCGAGCGACGAAAGCAAGTCAGGCTTTCGCTCCAAAACCATCGCCACGCGGTTGACTCCAGATGAACTGGCCGAAGTGGAATCGGCGGCAGAACGCGCAGGCAAACCGCTCTCGGAATGGGTGCGAGAGACCGCGTTGACTGCGTCTCGACGGCGGCCTTCGGACCCAATAGAGCTGTTGCTCGCCGAGATTTGGGCACTCCGTTACGCACTGCTTAGCCTGTTCCATGCAGGCGCTCAGGCGACGGCGGAAGGCAAACCGTTGCTGCCAGAATCGGTCCTCAAAATCCGCGACCGCGCCGACGCAAAGAAGGTCGAACAGGCCCGCCAGATGCTCGCCAATTTCCTCGGCTCACGGGTCGAAGAGGGTGGCGAAGTGCGATGAGATGGAAGCCACTCCTTGCCGTTCTTGCCGGGCTCGCTGTGGTTGTCCAGGTCGGAACGATATGGGTATGTTCGAGCTGGTTTTGGTCGCCCATTCAGCTCCATTACCTGCCCGCGTACTTCTGGAGTTCGCTGCCGGTCGTTGCTCCATCCACCGCCGACGTCCGCCTGATCTGGAAGACCAGACCGCACCGAAAGCCAGAATTGGCTTCGGATGACGACGCCGTTGCATCCGACAGCGGAACCGGCATGGTGCTCTCTCAGTGGGCCATCGATGCTGGCTGGACGGGTCTGACGGAGGGATCGCCACAGCAAGTTTCAACGGTGATACTCGGACGGGATTTGGCCGACCTCGCATTTGACGGCGAGAGCCTTTGGGACTTCCTTCTTCTTCCGGAAGCGTGCGCAGTAGCGGTGTTTTGTTTCACACTATTCGGCTGGTTTTGCCTCAAAGGATTCTGTCTGGCTTTGATCGCCGAGTTTGCTTGGCGACGGCGGCTTTCCTCCTGGTGGGAGGTGCCTCCGCGTCTCTTCGAGGAGTACGCGGCGCTGGCGCAAAGGGTCTTGTCTGGAGTCACAGCATTGCATCGAAGCGCCGCACGACGCATAGAGGCGCAGACGGCTGCACCGAGCACAAATACAGACAGTGCCGAGCCTATCGCCAAGCCGCAATCCTTCGCGTTTGCGCTCTTCGGCGTCTACAACGGAACCGGCGAGGGCTATCTATGGAGGGAAAGGGACGAGATCGATTAACGAAACCACGGCCCGGCGAAATTCGGGGCCATTGAGGAGCACTCCCTATGCTCACCATGTCGAAACCACTATCAGCCAGCCAGGCGCGCATGTACCACGCGAAAGAGTTCGTCTCCCAGCAGCAGAATTACTGGAGCCGAGACCAGCAGGGCCATAGCGAATGGCAGGGCAGGCTCGCGCAGCAGTGGAGACTGAACGGTCCTGTCGAGGCGGAACAGTTCGCGCGTTTGAGCGAAGGCCAGCATCCTTACACCGAGGCGCAGCTCGTGCGGCATCAGGTTTCGAGGACCTATGAAGGCAAGAACGGAAAAGAAGTCACGAGCGTCGAACACCGCGCCGGGTGGGATGCCACGTTCTCCGCACCGAAGTCGGTATCGATTACGGCGCTTGTCGGCGGCGACGACCGTGTTCGGTTGGCCCACCGGGAGAGCGTGCACGCGGCGCTGACCGAACTGGAGCGTTACACGCAGGCTCGGATTGGGAACATTCATGCGCCGGAGACAACAGGCAAGTTTGTTGCAGCCACTTTCGAGCATGACACAGCCCGCCCAGTGGACGGCTATGCGGCCCCGCAGTTACACACTCATGCCGTGCTCTTCAACGTCACCGAGCGGGACAACGGCCAGACGCGCGCCCTACAACCGCATGAGATCTTTGTCTCGCAGCGATACGTCACGGCAGTGTACCGATCAGAGTTGGCGCTGCGTCTCGAAAAACTGGGTTATGAATTGGAGCGCGGCAAACATGGACAGCCGGAAATCAAGGGATATACGAAAGAGTATCTGGAGGCGTCCAGCCCGCGCCGGGAACAAATCAAAGATCATCTCCGCGAGCAAGGAATCGATGGAGCAGCGGCGGCGCAGATAGCCGCCCACCACACGCGCGACAACAAGGAACTCCTGTCACAGCAAGAAGTCTTGCGGCGGCACCGCGAACTGGCCGCGCGGTTCGGCCACCAGGCCGACCGCGTTGTCGCACAGGCTCAAACGCATGGGCAATATCAGATGCGGGAGCCGGATACGCACGCGCAACGGGCGGTGACGTGGGCGCGGGATCATGTTTTCGAGAGATCGGCGGTACATGACCGGCGCGCCATCCTCGAAACGGCGCTGGCACGCGGCATGGGAGAAACTACGTATGCCAGCATCCGACAGGAGTTTGAGCGCCGAGTCCGAACAGGCGAGTTCCGCGAAGTTGCCCACAGTGGCGCAGATCGGCAGTTCACGACTTCGGCAATGATGCACATGGAGCGCGAAATCATTGCCCGGATGCGGGAGGGCAACCAGCGCGGCTACGGCGACCCAATGCTGGTTTCGCCGCAGGTCCGCGTAAGGACCGAAGACCGGCACCCGGAATTGAGTGCTTCCCAGCGTCTGGCCGTGGATAACATTCTTATCTCGCGCGAGAAGATTGTCGGCCTGGATGGCGTTGCGGGCGCCGGGAAAACAACGACGCTATCCGTGATTCGTGACACCGCAGTGGCCGAGGGATACCACGTCGAAGGCTTCGCGCCCGCGTCCCGCGCAGCGCAAAAGCTCGCTGAGGCGGGCATGGAAACATCGACGCTCCAGAAGCATCTGGCGCGCGGCGAACAGCCAGACACAGGCGAAAAACGCCTGTACATTCTCGACGAATCCTCGATGGCATCGACCCGGCAGTTGCATGAGTTTGTCCATCGGCTCCATCCAAAAGACCGCGTGTTGCTGGTTGGCGACAGGCGGCAACACGAAGCAGTAGAGGCGGGACGGCCATTTGCGCAGCTTCAGGAAGCGGGCATGGTGACGGTCAGGCTCGATGAGATTGTTCGGCAGAAAGACCCGGAGTTGAAACGGGTCGTTGAGCAGCTTGCGCGTGGTGAAGTTCGCGAGGCCATCCAGAATCTTGACCGGCAGGGGCGCGTCCGCGAGATTCCCGATCACGGCGAGCGCATTACGGCGATTGCGAAAGAGTATGCAAATTCGCCTGAGCGTACTCTGGTCGTCTCGCCCGACAATCGCTCCCGCATGGAGATCAACGAGCGCATCCATGCGGACTTGCAGGGCCGTGGAATCGTGAGCAACGCAGAACAGCACGTTCGCACGCTGGTGCCGCGCCAGGACCTCACCGGCGCAGATCGTACCTGGGCCGAGCGGTACGAGGTGGGCGACGTACTGCGCTATTCACGCGCATCGAAGGAAACCGGAATCGGCAAGGGCGAGTACGCGCAAGTGAAGAGCATCGATTCTGTAGCCAACCGGCTCACGGTCGAATTGCAGAACGGCGCTGAACGCACTTACGATCCGCGCCGGCAGCAGGGCGTCTCGGTGTTCCGCGAAGAACTGCGCAGCTTCTCTCAGGGAGACCGCATTCAGTTCACCGCGCCCGCGAACGACCTCAAGGTGGCGAACCGCGAATTGGGTACTATCAAGAGTATCGGCGACGACGGGCGATTGCATTTGAAGTTGGACGGTGGCCGTGCCGTCGGACTCGATCCAAACAGCCATGTGCATCTCGATTACGGCTACGCTGTCACCAGCCATTCCAGCCAGGGCCAAACCGCAGACCGCGTACTGATCCACGTGGACACCGAATTGGGCACAAAAGACCTGCTCAACAGCCGCATGGCCTATGTCGCTGTCTCGCGCGGCGCGCATGACGCGCAAATCTTCACAAACAACTCATCGGCCCTGGGTCAGGAACTGAGCCGCGACGTGTCCCACGCGCCCGCGATTCAGCAGGCCCCGCTCTCACAGGCTATCGAGCAACAGCCTGCCCACGTGCATGAGATCGGCCAGGGATTCGGTATGGGCATGTAATCCAGACCCAAGCAGACATTCCCCGGATAGCAGCAGCGTAGCCGAGGCCCGGCCGGTGTCAAGGCCGTCCGCCCCGGCGGACGCCGCTTCGCGGTCAAGAGCCTTGACACCGGCCTCCCAGCCTCGGCTTATCATCCAAATATCCGGGGAATGTCAGAATGGTTCTTGGGCACCAAGGACGTGCATGTGACGCCATTGGCCGTCTTCCGCCGGTGGAAGGGAAAAATATGCCGATCATGTTCAATGCAATCCTGCAAAGTGAAGGGCTGTCCCTCGGTGATGTCCGCCTATTGCGTCACCAGGATCAGCGGTCGGAAAGAGGACGGTCGCCATACGATTTATGGCGCGATAACCGCCCGGACTTCGAGCTCTACCAATCGATTCAACGGACGGACCGGAGGTCGCACTTCAAGTCGCGATATTGGGCGTCGTTCGTCGGAACTCCTGACAACGAGACGATGTTTGTTGGGATTTACAGGGTAAAGTTTCGAGCACTTCTGGAAGCTGATACGCCAATGGTGACGAGGGAGGGGGTAGACAAGGCAGGTACATGCGATGTTTACGATTTCACACTTGAAGTAGTCCTACGCGACTTGATTGGCAAGCTCTTCATCGAATGGGGCCCCGCGACTCGAACCTGGGTTCAACGTGCGGACCAACAGAATAAGCGGGTTAAAGAATTACGTACGGAGTTTAAGGAGCCGGATTTCCCTGGGTTCTTGAACTTCGTGTCTCCCCTCTCAAAGCTCGACGCGCTTCCAAAGGGATGGACCACGGCTCTCCAGTCTTCCAAGGGCGTCTATTTGCTTACCTGCCCCAAGACCAAGGAGCAGTATGTTGGCTCCGCTAGAGGTGCTGAGGGTTTCTGGAATCGCTGGCAGTTCTATGCTCAAACCGGTCATGGCCACAATGTTGGTCTCAAGAGCCGCGCTCCAAGTGATTATCAGGTGTCCATCCTTGAAGTTGCGGGATCTGCTTCGACGGACAACGACATCCTGGCGATGGAACAGCGCTGGAAGACGAAACTTCAAAGCCAAGAAATGGGTCTGAAT
>JBAUCP010000025.1:0-1517 GCA_049677625.1 Occallatibacter sp.
GCGCGGCCGGTCATCGACTCGCTGATCTGAATCAGTTGTTTGTTGGGCCATGCGCTTCGCGCGCCGGCATCGTGCAGGAAAGGAAAGAAACTTTTCCCCTGCATCGAATCCGGGATCGCCACACCGGCGGCATCGAGCAGCGTGGGAGCGATGTCCACGATGCCCACAACCTCCTGAATCTGCCGCGCATTTTCAAAGCCCGGTCCCTCGACAAGAAGCGGCACGCGCAGCGAGCTGTTGTGTGTGCTGCGCTTGTATTCCTGGTTGCGCGTCATGAAGTGGCAGCCATGATCGCTCATAAAAACAAAGATCGTGTTCTCCGCCAGGCCCTCCTCATCAAGCACCTTGCGCAGGCGGCCCACTGAGGCGTCAATGGCCTCGCACGCGCCGTAGTAATCCGGCAGTTGCTTGTGCCAGTCGCCGGGAAAGGCACGCAAATCCGCGGGCACAAACGCGTCGATGAAGCGGTCGGCAGATCCCTTCGGGCCGACCATGCGGGCCAGGTCGTTCTGCTGGTGCGGCTCAAGCTGCGAAATCATCAGCAAAAACGGCTTCTCCTGTTTCTGCCGCAGAAATTTCTCCGCACGGTCGGTGAGGAAGTCCACGCGGTATTCGTCCTGGAAGGTGATCTCTTTCCCGTCGCTGTCCCAGATCGTTCCCTCATATGGATGGGTCGTAAATTCCAACTCATTGGAGGCTTCCCACAGGTCGAGAAAGCCGCCGCGATGTTCCGGCGTCACGTATCCCCGGGTGCCATCCGGAAAGGCTTTCCCCGGAGCCATGTGCCATTTGCCGATGTAGTTGGCCGTATAGCCCGCCTTGCGCAGCTCGGTGGCTACTGTAGGCAGGTCTTCGCGCAACCCCAACCCGTTGTGCCAAACGCCGGTCTGCGTCGCGTACCGGCCGGTGACCAGCACCGAACGCGAGGGCGCACAAACGGGCTGATTGGTGACGGCGTGCGTGAAATTCGTTCCGCCGTCTGCCAACGCGTCCAGATTGGGTGTGTTGGTGGAACTGTTCAGTCCGTTGGCGCCCACGAAATCCCAGCGGAACTGATCGGAGTGATAAATCACGATATTCGGTTTTGGCTTTGCCGCCGCGGCGTCCGCGCCTCCTGCCGAGCTTGTCTGCGCAGCGCCGGAAACAGCGGCTGCGATTCCCGCCTGCGCGGCAGCCGCAGCCGTTCCAAGTAGAAAGTTCCTTCGATTGACCGTCAAAGTTTAGCCCTCTGCCTCTCTCCGTGTTGAGACTTTCGTTATAGCATTTTCGGAATTACTGTAGACCGGAGGCACGCTTTCAAGTGGCTTTTCCTCAAGAAAAAGCCACCTTTCACGCATGCAAAAACACCGCGTAAATTCCGAAAATGCTCTAGAAGTAGTACTTCAAGCTCAACTGAATCTCGCGCGGATCGTTAGGATTGTCGCGCGTAGAGCTGATCGACGCGAAAGTGTTTGGCGTCGTGAAGTTCAGACTGCCAGGCTGCGAGAAGTTCGGCGTATTGGTCAGGTTAAAGACCT
>JBAUCP010000026.1:0-1976 GCA_049677625.1 Occallatibacter sp.
GGGCTAAAGCCCTGGCCTACCGCAACCGGAGTTACTAAACAGCTTCTAAGACCTTTTCCCCTGAGATCAGGCGAGGTCGAAGCGGTCAAGGTTCATCACCTTGCTCCAGGCCGCCACAAAGTCGCGCACGAACGCCTGCTGCGAGTCGCCACACGCATAGAACTCCGCGAGGGCCCGGAGCTGAGAGTTCGAGCCGAAGACAAGATCGACTACGGTGCCCGTCCATTTGAGACTGCCAGTCGCCCTATCGCGTCCTTCAAGCACGCCTTCAGAAGCAGCTGACTTCTGCCACTTCGTGTTCATGTCGAGAAGATTGACGAAGAAATCATTGGTCAATGTTCCGGGCCGCTTGGTGAAAACGCCATGTGCGGATTGCCCGAAGTTTGCATTCAGTGCGCGCAGCCCGCCGATCAGAACGGTCATCTCGGGAGCGGTGAGCGTCAGCAGGTTCGCCTTATCCACCAGCAGTTCAGCCGCCGCTCCCTCCAGTCCCTTGCGGAGGTAGTTGCGGAACCCGTCTGCGATCGGCTCCAGTACGGCAAAGGAGGCCACATCGGTCTGCTCCTGCGTCGCATCCATGCGCCCTGGCGTAAAGGGAACCTTTACGTCGTGGCCGGACTTCTTCGCAGCTTCCTCAACGGCCGCGCAGCCGCCCAGAACAATCAGGTCAGCCAATGAGACCTTCTTCTTGCCAGACTGGGCGCCGTTGAAATCCTTCTGGATCGCTTCCAGCGTCTGAAGGACCTTAGCCAGTTCGGCTGGCTGGTTGACTTCCCAATCCTTTTGCGGCGCCAGGCGAATGCGCGCCCCGTTGGCCCCGCCGCGCTTGTCGGAGCCGCGGAAGGTCGCAGCCGACGCCCAGGCCGTGGTCACCAGTTGCGAGATCGACAGTCCCGACGCCAGGATCTTGGCCTTCAGGGCTGCAATATCCTGCTCTCCGATCAGTTCATGATCCACCGCGGGAATCGGATCCTGCCACAGCTGCGGCTCCTTGGGAACCAGCGGGCCAAGATAGCGCGAGATCGGCCCCATGTCGCGGTGCGTCAGCTTGAACCAGGCCTTGGAGAAGGCGTCTGTGAGTTCCTGAGGATTGGCGAGGTAGCGCCTCGAAATCTTCTCATAGGCGGGGTCCATGCGCAGCGAGAGATCCGTGGTGAACATGATCGGGAGGTGCTTCTTCTTGGGGTCGTGCGCATCCGGCACCATATCGTCCGGAGCTACCTCCTTGGGCGTCCACTGGTGGGCGCCGGCAGGGCTCTTGGTGAGCTCCCATTCATAGGAGAAAAGGTTGTCCAGGTAGTCGTTCTCCCACTTCACCGGGTTGGCGGTCCATGCGCCCTCGAGGCCGCTGCCGATGGTATCCACGCCATAGCCGCTGCCAAAGCTGTTTGCCCAGCCCAGACCCTGCTCTTCGATGGAAGCGCCCTCGGGTACGGGACCGACATACTTGTTCGGATCGGCAGCGCCATGGGCTTTGCCGAATTCGTGTCCGCCGGCGATGAGGGCAACAGTCTCCTCGTCATTCATCGCCATGCGAGCGAAGGTCTCCCGAATATCCCGCGCCGCGGCGAGTGGGTCGGGATTGCCATTCGGCCCTTCCGGATTCACATAGATCAGACCCATTTGAACAGCGGCGAGAGGATTATCAAGCTGACGGTCGCCGCGGTAGCGTTCGTCTCCCAGCCACGTCTTCTCAGGTCCCCAGTAAGTGTCGTCTGGCTCCCAGATGTCCTCGCGCCCGCCGCCGAAACCGAGGGTCTTCAAGCCCATCGACTCCAGCGCCACATTCCCGGTGAGAATCATCAGGTCGGCCCATGAGATCTTCCGGCCATACTTCTGCTTGATCGGCCAGATCAACCGGCGCGCCTTGTCGAGGCTCACGTTGTCAGGCCAACTGTTGAGTGGAGCAAATCGCTGCGCTCCGGCGCCCGCGCCGCCGCGGCCATCGGCGATGCGATAGGTGCCCGCGCTATGCC
>JBAUCP010000027.1:0-2167 GCA_049677625.1 Occallatibacter sp.
GGCTGAGCCCTCGGCATCGCGGTCGGCGACGACCACGTGCGCGCCACGCGCCGCTGCCAGCCGCGCCACCTCGCGGCCAATGCCGCTGGCTCCGCCGATCACCAGAGCCACGCGCCGGCTCAGCTCCTTTTCCGGCGGCTGGCGGCGGATCTTGGCCTCTTCGAGCGCCCAGTACTCGATCTTGAAGGCCTCAAGCGCCGGCAGAGCCACGTAATTGGTGTAGACCTTGAAGCTGGCCGGATCCACGCCCGGTTGGCACTGCGGAACCGGACCAGCGACCTGGCCTTCAGAGAGCAGGCTGGCGCCTTCCATCACGTGGATGGCGTTGGTATAGAACTCACCTGTGATGCGCGCCTCAGTCTTGTTCTTGCCGAAGCTGAACATGCCCAGGCCGGGGATGAGCACAACGGTCGGGCTGGCATCGCGGAGGGCAGGCGAACTGGGCGTGGCAAAGGCGCGGTAGTAGGCGCGGTACTGCTTGCGATACTCCGCCAGCGAGCGATCGATCTGCTGGCGCAGCGCTTCGAGCCCCTCGTCCGCTGCCCAGGGAATGAACAGCGGGCGGATCTTGGTGCGGATGAAGTGATCGGGGCAGCTTGTGCCCAGGAAGGCCAGGTCATGGGCGTGCGCGGAGTTCACGAACTGGAGCACGTCGGGCGCATCGGTGAAGCTTGCAATCCAGCGGCGCTGCGCGCTGATGCGTCCGCGCAGGTAGGGAGCGATTTTGACAGCCAGCGCTTTGCGGTCTTCGCGCGAGGGAACGGCCTCGCCGCCGAAGCGGACTTTGCCTTTGCCGTGGCGCTCGATGAACTGGCCGATGCTGTCGATGACGTTGAGGGTGTTCAGATAGCACTCGCGCTGGGTCTGGCCCCAGGTAAAGAGCCCATGGCCGCCGAGCACAATGCCGTCGCAGCCGGGATTCTCCTCGATCGCGCGCTTCATCATCATGGCCAGCTCAAAGCCAGGGCGCTGCCATGGCAGCCACACCAGATTGCGGCCAAACTCGCGGTTGAACTCGTCCATCTTGGCCTTGCCGTTAGCTGAAGCGGCCAGCGCAATGCCCCAGTCGGGATGGAGATGATCGACGTGCGGGAAGGGCAGAAAACCATGCAGCGGCGTGTCAATGGAGGCGGCGACGGGATTGTTGCGGAAGGCGCAGAGCGCGTACATCGGCACCATATCGTCTTCGGTGTCCACGCCCTTGTAGCTGCGCTCCAGTGCGAGCAGTTTTTCCTGGTAGAGGGTGGCAAAGCCGGTGCGCTTGATGCTGCCCAGGTCGCCGCCGGAGCCTTTCACCCACAACACTTCTACCGGCTCGCCGGTGAGCGGGTCGATCTCAGTGACCTTGGAGCTGGTGTTGCCGCCGGCAAAGTTGGTAATGCGGAGATCGGAGCCAAGCAGATTGGAGCGGTAACGCAGCAGCTCCGGTTCGTCAAGGGTTGCGGCTACGCTGGAATCCCAGCGGTCTTCAAGAAACTTCAGTGCGGGAGTGACTGCCGTTGCCGATGTCATAACAAACCAGTCTTCAGGGAAATTTTTGCGATCTCAGCTACCATCATACAGCGTGAAACAATAGAAAATCCCTTTCTCAGAGGGAATCCGAGGGTGAAGCCGCGCGGGCTGTTTGCGATGCGTTTACCCCGCCCTGGCCGCCGGCGAGCGTCTCCGCGGTCACCGCTCGATGGTGCACGTAGTTGTACGGCGGAACGCTGTAACCGCGCAGCAGCGCGATGCCAAGCTGGATGAGCCGCGGGCCGTAGCTCTCCGCTTCGTGGGAGATGGAGCCGATGAACGCGCTCGAACCTTTGCGCATCTCTTCAAGGGCCTCGGGAATGCAATCCTGGCCAACGATCGCGAAGTTCGACTCCTGGCCGGACTCGCGTATGGCGTCCAGCACGCCGAGCGCGCTGGAGTCGGTTGCCGCGGCCACCAGCGTGTGCTCGCCGTGGCGCGCCGCGCGCAGGAACTCGGCCATGGCGCGGCGGCTGTGCTCGCGCATGCCACGGCCCTCGATCTGATGAAAGCGGTCGGCGGCCAAAGCGGGCATCCGCTCGCGGATACCGTCGAAGGCGCCGGCGATGCGGCTCTGGACAAAGCTGCCGGCCTCGCTGAAGCCCACCCCGACAACCCGATCGCCCTTTCCCTTCCATTTGCGCAGCGCGTAGTT
>JBAUCP010000028.1:0-6795 GCA_049677625.1 Occallatibacter sp.
CATGTCAACGATGCCGTCCTATCGCACGTCGAAATGTCCCCCCTCGAATCCTTCTGGTTCACCGGCGCTCACAACGACAAAGTCGAAGGCTTCCTAGTCAAGCCTCCGAACTTCGACGCCAGCAAGAAATATCCCGTGAAGTTCCTCATCCACGGCGGCCCCGAGGGCGCCTGGGGAGACGACTGGAGCTACCGCTGGAATCCCGAGCTTTTTGCGGCTAATGGTTACGTGGTCATCATGATCAACTTCCACGGCTCGACCGGCTACGGGCAGAAATTCATCGACGCCATCAATGGCGACTGGGGCGGCGCTCCCTTTGAAGACCTGATGAAGGGCCTCGATTACGCCGAGAAGACTTACCCGTTCATCGATAAAGACCGGGAGTGCGCGCTCGGCGCCAGCTACGGCGGATACATGATCAACTGGATCGCCGGACACACCGACCGTTTCAAGTGCCTGGTCTCGCATGACGGCATGTTCAATCCGTTTTCGGCCTGGGGTACGACCGAAGAGTTGTGGTTCAACGACTGGGAGTTTGGTGGCACTCCCTACACTGCCCACGACATCTACAACAAGTGGTCTCCCCGTAACGCGGCGGCCAATATCAAGACGCCGATGCTGGTCATCCACGGACAGCGCGACTACCGCCTTGATGTGAGCGAAGGCCTGCAGCTCTTTACTACGCTGCAAATGGAAGGCGTGCCCTCAAAGATGCTCTATTTCCCCGACGAAGGCCACTGGGTGCTGAAGCCGCAGAACTCGCAACTCTGGTACAAAACGGTGAATGACTGGGTAGACAAATGGACGGGTGAAGCAGCTTCTAGCCACTAGCTTCTAGCCGCTAGCCTGTCCTCCGACGCAACGAGCCATGGGTGCCCCAGGTCCGGATTTTCGGACCTGGGAAAGCACGAAGCAAAACGAGCTAGAGGCTAGAAGCTAGGAGCTAGAAGCTGCCGTTCAAATCCAAATCCGCCAAGCCGCGCGAGTTTCTCAACGAAGCCGGACTCTACGACTACGCCGTGAAGGCCCTGGGCCGGCACATGCGTACCGAGGCCGAGCTGCGCCGTCTCATGCGCCAGCGCGTGGAGCCCGGCGAGCGCGGCGATGCAGTCATCACTGCCGTTGTCACGCGCCTTAAAGATCAGCGCTATCTCGACGACCAGTCCTTTGCCGAGACCTACACCCGGCTGCGCCAGGAGAACCAGAAGCTGGGCCAGCGCCGTGTCCGCCAGGATTTGCAGCAGAAGGGCGTCCGCTCCGACCTGATCGCCGAAACCCTCGACGCAAGCTACGCGCAGACCAACGAGGAGACGCTTGCCCGCCAATACCTCAGCCGAAAAAGCATTCCCAAACCAGAGAGTCCGAAGGACACCGCGCGCGTGATGCGCCGGCTGGTGGCGGCTGGCTTCTCGACCGGCACGATCTACAAGATCCTGCGCCAGTGGGACGTGCCCGAGGAAGCTTTGCGCGCGCTGGAGGACCCCGGCGATGATCCCGTCTCGGAGTAACTCGTCCGTGCCTCAGTGATTCGCTACCGGAGTGCCGGCGGTGGCAGCCTCACCCGCAATCGCTTCGCGAATAGCCGCCAACGGCGCAGTGTTTACAAACTCCACGCCATCGCCACCCCGGCGAATGCCCAGCTCGCTCCACAGCTTGTCGAGATCGACGGGCACGGGCGCATCCTTCCACGCCGCATACATCGTGGCCAGCACATGCGTGCCGGTCGCGCGGTCACCCACCTCGAAAGCCTTTTCGATCGGCCACTCCTGATCGATGGTGCCGCCCTGCTCGACGATGGCGCGCAGCGCGTCTTGCAAACCTTTGTTGTTTCCGGTCTGGCGGCGGATTTCGACGTCGGCTACCAGGCAGAAGAGCGCGCCGCCCCAGTAGGTGCGCGCCCAGGTGTGGGTGTGGTCCAAACCCTGGTCGCCTGGCTGCGGCTCGCCCTTCTGCATGTCGCGGAACATGTCGCCCCACACTTTGCGCGCGGTCAGCTCTCCGGTCTTCACGCGGGCCAGCGGTTCGATATACGTGGCCAGTCCTTCTTCGATCCAGTGCTGGTCGCGCTCCTGCGAGGGAAACGCCATGTGCACCAGCTCGTGGGTCGTCACCCAGTCGTCGGCCAGGTCAGCCTGCGTGGTGTGCTCGCCGATGCGTAGCCGCGTGAATCCCTGAAAGCCGCCCACATCGCCCCATGTGGTGCCCTGCGGATCGCCGCCGCGGTTCGCAACCGGCGCCACCAGCACCCGAGCGCGGCTCACCGGAAACCGGCCGTAGTACGCGATGACGGCCGATTCAGCAGCCTGAATGTGATGAAGGATGGCGTCGTCCCCGAGATCGAGCGCGCCCGGAGCGAAGTCAACCTGTAGCACCGCGCCGCCCAGCTCGTTGCGATAGGAGTCCGCGAGCCCGTCTGCGGGCGCGAGTTTTTCCCAATGCGGACCGGGAGCGGCCTGCGCGCCGGCCTGCGAGGACGCCATTAGCAATAACGGGACCAGCAGAGGCCGGCATATGCGACGGATCATCTATCCCTCGATCTGAGGCCCCAATCTTACTCCGCGCCAGGGCTGTTCTTGTCACGCCTTTGACGCCATGATTTCGAGCATCTCCACCTGCGGCGGCGTGGCCAGCAGCTCGTCGGCCTTGGCAAAGAGCGCCTTGGCAATCGGGCCGGAGAGATGAGCGTTTCTGCCGGCTTCGTCTTTGAAGGTATCGAAGATGCCGAACTTCGCCGGGCCCAGCTTTACGGCATACCAGGTGGTGGTTGCGGGCTCGGACACTGCCAGCGGCTGTGCCGATTTAAGGAATGCTTCCAGTTCCTGCTCTTTGCCGGGCTTGGCTTCGAGCAAGGCCAATATCGCAAACTTATCCATGCTGTTCTCCGGATCTGCTGACCATAAGATGCGCAATCGGGCCGATAGTTACCCTGGTCCCCGCGGCCCATTACACTAAAAGAGCCATGCAATCCCATACGGGGAACGAGATACGCGAGCTGTTTCTGCGCTTTTTTGAGTCGAAGGGGCACCGTCGTGTGCACTCTTCCTCGCTGGTGCCTGCCAACGATCCTACGCTGCTGTTTACCAACGCGGGAATGAATCAGTTCAAAGACCTCTTCCTGGGCGCGGAAAAGCGGGACTACGCGCGCGCCACGACTTCTCAAAAATGTGTTCGCGCCGGCGGCAAGCACAACGACCTGGAGAACGTAGGCTTTACCCGCCGCCACCACACCTTCTTCGAGATGCTGGGCAACTTCAGCTTCGGCGACTACTTCAAGCGCGAAGCCATCCAGTTTGCCTGGGAGCTGGTCACCAGCCCGGAGTGGTTCGGCATTCCCAAGGACCGGCTCTACGTGACCATCTTTGAAGGCGCAGACGGCGTGCCCAGGGACGAAGAGGCCGAGCAGTACTGGATCGAGGCCGGCGTGGCCAAGGAGCGCATCTTTGAGTACGGGCTCAAGGATAATTTCTGGCAGATGGGCGAAACCGGCCCCTGCGGGCCGTGCTCTGAGATCTTCTACGACATGGGGCTTGAAGCAGCGGAGAATGCCGGTGTCGATAAGCCGTTTGGACAGGACGATGCACGCTACGTCGAAATCTGGAACCTGGTCTTTATGCAATTTGACCGCTCGGCAATTGTGGAGAACGGCAAGACCGCTGGTTACAAGCTGACGCCGCTGCCCAAGCCTTCGATTGATACGGGCATGGGCCTCGAGCGTGTTGCCGCTGTGCTGCAGGGCAAAGTCTCCAACTTCGAGACGGATTTGTTCACGCCATTGATCGCCCGAGCCGGCGAGCTGACCGGTCTTGTGAAAGGGCACGACTTCAGTCGTGCCGAAAGCAGCACACAAAGAGAGGGGGCTTTAGCCCCTGAGGGAATCGACGCACTCACCGGCATCGCCAGCCTGCGTATCATCGCCGATCACGCGCGCGCGGCGACGTTTCTCATCAATGATGGTGTGTTGCCGTCGAATGAAGGCCGCGGCTATGTGCTGCGCAAGATTCTTCGTCGCGGCATTCGGCATGGACGGCTGTTGGGCCAGGAGAAGCCGTTTCTCTTCGAGATGGTCGATGCCGTCCGCGATCTGATGCAGGGCGCGTATCCTGAGCTGATCGATTCGGCTGCTCGCGTCGCCAAAGTCATCGGCGCGGAAGAAAAGCAGTTCGATCGCGTGCTGAAGATCGGATTGACCAAACTGCTAGACGCAATTTCGGAGGACCCGAGATCGCTTCGGTTCTACAGAAAGTTCTGGAAAAATGATTCAGACGCGCAGTTGGTCCACCAAGTCGTGATGCGTGCAATTTCTGATCCAGATACTATGCGCAAGGGGAATTTTCGCGGGATTCTCATCAAGGCTGCCGAGATTGCAGGAGCACCGATCGGGCCTGTCGGCGCGATGGTGATTGCAGATGCCTTTGATGGTAAGGCCAGCTTCCACCTCTACGAAACCTTCGGCTTGCCAGAGGATTTTATCGAAGACGTATGCCGTGACGAAGGAATTCCTTTTGATAAGGCAGGTTTCGAGAAGGCACGTGCCGAAGAGCAAGCCCGTGCCCGCGCCAGTTGGAAGGGCGGCAGCCAGAAGACGGCCAGCCCCGCCTTCCGCGATCTGCCGAAGACCGTCTTCGAAGGCTACAAGCAGCTCAACTCTACAAACTGCGAAGTGCTCGCCATTGTGAAGAACGGCGTCGGCGTGCCGGCTGCGGCTGCGGGCGATGAAGCCGAAGTCGTTCTCGACCACACCAGCTTTTATGGCGACTCCGGCGGCCAGATTGGCGATACAGGCTTTTTCCTTACGACGGACGGGAATTCTACGGTGGCCGAGATCGTCGGCTGCGTGCTTCCCGTGCAGGGCGTGCGCGCGCACAAGACGATTCTGAAACAGCCGCTCGCCGTCGGCGACCATGTGAACACGGTGGTGAACGGAGAGCGCCGCGACGCTATCCGGCGCAACCACACCGGCACGCACCTGCTGCACGCGGCGTTGCGTCAGGTGCTGGGCACGCACGTGAAGCAGGCCGGCTCGCTGGTCGATCCCACGCGGCTGCGCTTCGATTTTTCGCATTTTGCGCAGGTGGCCGACGAGGAGCTCGATGAGATCGAGTCGATTGTGAATCGCGAAGTGCTCAAGAACGCACGCGTGGAGACGCTCGAAGACGTGCCGATTGACGTGGCCGTGAATGAGTACCACGCCATGGCGCTCTTCGGCGAGAAGTACGGCGACAAGGTGCGCGTGGTGAAGCTCTCGGATGGATTTTCGACGGAGCTTTGCGGCGGCACGCACACCGCGGCCACGGGCGAGATCGGCCTGTTGAAGCTCACCAGCGAGGGCGCAGTCTCCTCGGGCGTGCGGCGCATTGAGGCCATCAGCGGCCTGGGTTCGCTCGATACCTTCCGGCGCGATTTTGAAGTGGCGCAACTGGCGTCGCAGGTTGCTCCGCCGGCGGCGGACGGCAGCCTGTCTGACTCGTTGCGCGCGAAGATCGCTTCCCACGAAGACGAGTTGAAGCGGCTCAAGCGCGAGATCGAAGAGATGCGCATGAAGTCCGCTGCCGGAGGGCTCGATGCTGCCGTGGCCTCGGCCGTCGAAGTGAAGGGCGTGAAGGTGCTCACGCATCGGGCCGACAATCTAGAGCGCGGCCAGTTGCGCACGCTGGTCGACAACCTGAAGCAGAAGCTGGGCGAGGGCGTGGTGGTGCTGGCTTCCGCGCAGCCGGAGGGCAAGGTCGCCATTATTGCCGGTGTTACGCCGGGCCTCCTGAATCGCATTCAGGCCGGCAAGCTGGTGGGCGCGGTGGCTAAGCTGGTGGGCGGATCGGGTGGCGGTAAATCCGATATCGCCGAGGCCGGCGGCAAGGATCAGGCGCAGATCGATGCGGCGATTAAGGCCGCGCCGGGGATTGTCGGGGAGCTGCTGGGGTGAGGCGGCGTTTGTGCTTTCCCACCTTAGCCGCAAAGAACGCGGCGAAGGTGGGGCACCCATTTTCGTGCGGGTCGAGGATGCGAAGGTGGAGCACCCGGCCGGATGTCTTAATCTGAGTCAATGGCCAGGCCAACCGTCAGGGCAGAACGCGAATCCCCAAAGATAATCAGGCAGCGCCGCCGGCTGCTTGAGTGGTACGAGCAAAACCGGCGCAACCTTCCGTGGCGCGCCAGCCGCGACCCCTACTCCATCTGGGTTTCTGAGATCATGCTGCAGCAGACGCGGGTCGCGGTGGTCATTGAGCGCTACAAGGAGTTTCTCGCTCGCTTTCCATCGCTGGTCTCGCTGGCCGCTGCGCCGGAGCAGGATGTGCTGGCTCTGTGGAGCGGGCTGGGCTACTATCGCCGCGCGCGCATGCTGCACAAGACTGCGCAGTTTGTCGCCGGCAACCACGGCGGCAAAATGCCCGCGACGGCCGAAGAGCTGCAGCAACTGCCGGGCATCGGCGCCTACACTGCCGCGGCCATCGCCAGCATTGCCCATGGGGAGCGCGTGGCCGTGGTGGATGGCAACGTGGAGCGGGTGCTCTGCCGCATGGAGGGCTGGGGCGCCGACGGCGGCGCTACGCTCCGGCGCGAAATCGGGCACCTGGCCGCGCAGCTCGTCGATCCCGAGCGGCCGGGCGACTTCAACCAGGCGCTCATGGAACTGGGCGCCACCGTCTGCCTGCCGCGCAATCCGAACTGCACCGCATGTCCGCTGATGAAGGACTGCGCCACGCGCGGCGAGCACAAACGGCCGCCGCGTGCGCCCATGCTCAGCCGCGAGATTGCACACGCGCTCGCCGTGCGCGCCAGCCGCAAACCCGGCCGCGC
>JBAUCP010000029.1:0-7118 GCA_049677625.1 Occallatibacter sp.
GAACCATCCATCAGGACTTCCGTCCCGACGTCGGCGATAGCCAGATCACCCTGCTCTATCACGAACCGCCGCCTATACCCATTCCGGCCACCTTCGACCGCCTCATCCGCGCCGAGCTGGACTGCATGCGCGTTTCGGTCACTGCCAGGGTCCGCAGCGCCGACATCGTCCACGACGGCGACCAAACCATGATCTACCTCAATCTGCTCGTCGACGGGGGCTACATTGACGCGACCGTCGTCAGCAAAGACGAATCCATTCTGAGCGAGCTCCTGGACTCCGAGGTCGAGATCACCGGTGTGGTCGCCGGCAAGTTCGACAGCAAGATGCAGCTCGCTGGCATTGTGCTTGAGGTTCCCGATCTATCCGGCGTAAAGATTCTCAAGCACGCCGCTGCGGGTCCACAGTCGCTGCCTATTACCCCGATGGACCAGGTTCTTCAGGGCTACAGCGTCTACGACCGCTCGCAGAGAATCCGCACCCGCGGAACCATCACTTATTACGAGCCGGGCACTGCGCTCGTCCTTCAGAACGGCTCCAAAAGCCTTTGGATCATGACCCAGTTCGAGGGGCCGCTCAAGATCGGCCAGGTCATTGACGCTACCGGCTTCCCTGACGTGCGCAACGGCTACCTCACCCTTACCCAGAGCGAGTTCGATCCCACGCCTGTGAGCGCGCCCGTCACGCCGCTGCCGGCTGACTGGCCGCAGCTCGCGCCCGGCAAACACGCCTTTGACCTCGTCTCCACCGAGGGCAGGGTTCTCGCCGTTGTCCGCGGAGCCGTGCAGGATGAATACGTCCTCGTCTCCGGCGGCCATGTCTTCTCTGCGGTCTATGGCCATCCCGATGCCTCCGATCCGGGACGCGCCGCGCCGCTGCCGCCAGTAAAAAATCTCGCCGTGGGCTCGCTCGTCCGCGTAACCGGCATCTGCACGCTCGAGCACGGCTCCGATCCCTTCGGCGTTCCGGTCGCCTTTAACATCCTTCTGCGCTCGCTCGGCGATATCCAGATCCTGGCCCGCCCCTCGCCGCTGAACATTCGCAACCTCATTCTCCTGCTGGGCCTGCTGCTGCTGGCCGTCATCGCCACCGCGGCCCGCGGCTGGATGCTCGAACGCCAGTTGCGCCGCCAGACTGCTGCGCTCGCCGCGCGCATCGAGTCGGAAGCCGCCATGGAGCGCCGCCGCAGCCGCATTCTCGAAGACATCAACGCCGGCCGGCCGCTGCCCGAAACCATCGAGCAGATCACCTCGCTGGTCTCTTTCAATCTGGGCAATTCCCCCTGCTGGTGCCAGACCGCAACCAGGGAGCTCATTGGCGCCCGCCCTGCCGGGGCGGAGAATCTCCACGTCATCCGTCAGGAGATCCTCTCTCACTCCGGGCCGCCGCACGGCGAAATCTTCGTTGCCCTCGATCCCGCTGCTCAGCCCGGCGCCAGCGCGCCGGAAGCGCTCTCCATGGGCGCATGGCTCACCGCTCTGGCCATTGAAACCCACGGCCTCTACTCCGATCTCCGCCACCGCTCGGAGTTCGACCCGCTCACCGACATTCACAATCGCTTTTCTCTTGAAAGGCGCCTCGAAGCTGCCGTGGAAGAAGCCCGCGGCAAAGATGCGTCTTTCGGCCTCATCTACATCGATCTGGACGAGTTCAAGCAGGTCAATGACAACTACGGCCACCGCGCCGGCGACTGCTACCTGCAGCAGGCGGCGCAGAGAATGAAGCACCAGCTTCGCCCCGGAGACATGCTCGCGCGCCTCGGCGGCGACGAGTTCGGCGTCCTGGTTCACACCGTCCCCACTCGCTCGGACCTTGAGGAGATCGCCCGCCGTCTGGGGCGCTGCTTCGACTCGCCCTTTGCCATCGAAGGCTACCAGTTGCACGGCGCAGCCAGTCTCGGCGTGGCCGTCTACCCTGAGGACGGCGACACCAAAGACACCCTGCTCAGCGCCGCCGACGCCTCCATGTACGTCGCCAAACACACCAGGAAATCCACGACCGACTCGTATGAGCGGCTTCGCGGCTGATCGCGCGGTAGAGCGGACGAGATTACGGCTTCGCTTTCGGAAACTCCTCCACATGCATCTCGCCCTTGCGCCCGAAGTACACCACCTTCTTGCCGGCAAGGAAGGCCCAGTACCCGATCACGCCCGCCGCTGTCGACTGCCGCACGAACTCCGGGTAGCGAATCGTATCGGCCTGCGCCGCCCGGATGGCTGCGACAATTCCATCTGCGGAAAACTCTTCGGCGACAGGGCTGAGCTTGAGGATCATCGGCTCCGCGTATGTTTCGCCGCTCGCCAGATAGTAGGTCTTCCGCCCCGCGGCGAAATCCACAAGATAGGATTCGACCCCGGCTTCCACCAGCTTGCCCACCACTTGCGGGAAGGTCATTCGCCCTTCCTGCGTCTCGATGCTCACCTCATGCATTACTTGCGTATTCATTGCTTCTCCTCTACTCGGTTGGGAGCTTATGCAGGCCGTGCGCCTGCGCCAGCTTTTTCAGTGTTGCCGCCAGTGTTTCGCGCTCGCTCGCGGTCAGCGGCGAGAAGAACTCTTGGTCATTCCGGTCGGCGAGCGCCGCCAGCGACGGCACCAGCCGGCGGCCGGTTGGCGTGAGCGCAATGTCTTGAAATCTGCGGTCGTCGGTGCGGTCCTCCCGCGTCACCATCGCTTTGCCCACCAGCCGGTCCACCAGCTTTGACGCAGCGCCTCGCGTCATTCCGGTCACATCCGCCAGCTCGCTCGGCGCCATCTCCTCGCGCCCATACATCTCGCGCAGAACCACCCACTCGGCCACCGTGACGCCGCTTTCAAGCAGCTTGCGCGCAAACGCATGCGAAACGTGATTGGAAACGAATCGCATCCAGAAGCCGATGTGCTTCTTCAGGTCGCTTACCGCCGCAGCGGACTGCTTTGCCTTGCTCATGAAATAAAGATTAGTAGGATACTATTTCCTTGTCAACTATTATTCGGAGAATTTTTTAAGATGACGGCCGGAATCGGAGAGCGTCGTTCGTTGCCAGCTCTTCTCGATCGGCGCATCCGCGGCAAAACCGCCCTGGGGGCGTGGCTGGCCACAACCCGGCGCCGCGACGGCGGAAAACCCCTTGACAACCGTTCCAAGGAGTCTGTAATGTCTCTTCCTCAAGGATAACGTAAGCGTTTTCGTTATCGAATCCGAAGGATCGCGATTTCGCTTGAAGTCCGGTCCCGGACGCAGAAGCCGCTGCACCGTCGCCCGCATCTTCCGGAGCCATGCAGCAAAAAATGAGTGGACGGCCAACGCGGACCGTCTTCCTGTGACGCGAACGAACCGGCGCCGCTGCCCAGCCAGGACGCCGCAACAGAGAATCGGAGGCCAACATGCAAACTTCACGATCCCACAACAGTGCTTCACGCACATTTGTCGCGGTAATTTTGTTCACACTTGCAACGGTATTGTTTTTCCCGACCCACCGCATCTTCGCGCAGAGCTCCTCCGCCGGCGTAAACGGCGTGGTAACCGATCCCGGCGGAGCCGTGGTTGCCGGGGCGAACGTGACGCTGAGCAATGTGGACACGAATGTCGAGCACGCCACGGTGTCCAACGCCTCAGGGGATTACTTCTTCGCGGGGGTTCCGCCCGCGCGCTACACGCTGACATTCACCGCCCCCAGTTTCCAGAAGGAGACCATCGCCGCCTTCGCGGTCAACGTAGCCCAGGTAGTCACGGTCAACGTTTCACTCAAGGTCGGCAGCGTGAGTCAATCCGTTACCGTTGCGGCCGCCAATACTGAAGTGGAGAGCTCCACGGCCCAGCTTGGCGCGGTGATCAACGAAACGGCCGTGAATGACTTGCCGTTGGATGGGCGCAACTTCACGCAGTTGCTCGATCTGACTCCCGGCGTGACGCCGATCAGCACCGGCCAGAATTCGAGCGGCAGCAATACTCCGATGATCGGCGGCTCCGGCGTAGCGAACTTCTCCTTTCCATCGATCAACGGAGCAGGCAACCGGGCCACCATGTATCTGGTGGACGGTCTGAATGACAACAACGCCTGGTACAACTCCTATGCCGTGCCGCTGATCATCGATACGGTCTCGGAATTCAAGGTCAACTCGCACAATGACAACAGCCAATATGGCGGGGTGACAGGCGGAGTGGTCAACATGGCCACCAAGGCCGGAACCAACAGTTATCACGGCAGCGGATGGGAGTATGTCCGCAGCAACAGCTTCGACGCCAATCCGTACTTCACCGCTCCGCCCTCGTACCACTTGAATACCTTCGGTAGCCAGGCGGGCGGTCCGGTTCGGGTACCCAGGCTGTACAACGGCAGGGACAAGACATTTTTCGAGGTTGGATTCGAGATATCGCACTTTGAAAAGGCAAGCGCAAACAACTATCTTGAGCCCACCGCCGCTCAACTGGGTGAAACCACCTGGGGCGCCGCGCCAAGCCTCCCCTCCATGGACTTCAGCAGCTCGCAGACCGGAGCCAAGGGAAGCTGCGCAGTCGGGTCTTATTCAACCGGCGCCTGCCAGTTATACGACCCAACCGTGGGCAATTTCGCTTCCACGCCCTACCGCCCTGCTTATCTCGGCAACCAGATTCCGGTTTCCGAGATGAACGCCCAGTCCCTGGCTTTTATCCATGCTGTTTTCACTACGCCGCCGGCCACCATTACCGGATTTCCGACGACCACCTACAACGGGCAGGTGACAACTGCGCAGCGGCAGGAGACTTACAACTACACGGGCAGAATCGACCAGCATATCGGCGACAAGGATTTCATCTTCTTCCGCTATGCCGGGTTCCAGTATTACAACACCGCGCCGGGCTCGGTCCCGCACTTGCTCGACCTTACCGAGCTGCCCTCGCAGCAGTATGGCGTTAGCTGGTCGCACTTCTTCAACCCGACGACCAGCATGCAGGTTCAGTACGGCAAGGCCCACGTCGAGGACGATGTCTCGAACCGGTTTGACCTTGCCTCTCCCGTCTGGCAGACCTTTGGATGCTCCACGGACATGTGCCAGGATTACGTGGCCAGCGCTTCGATTATGTCCACCGTAACCCTCACGGGCGGCTTCTCCGGCGGAGAGAACATCAGTCCGACGGTCAACCTGTCCAGCATCCACGAGTGGTCGGGCAGCGTTTCAAAGACCATAGGCCGGCACCAGCTCCAGGCTGGCGGCGGCTGGGACGAGGCCAATTATACGGCCATCCTGCAGAATGCCACCCTTACTTATTCGGGCGCATCCACCGGCAACTTCAGCGCCAATCCGGATACGGTCGCCGGCTCGTCGGCCTCCGCGCAGGCTGGGTTCGGCCTGGCGGACTTCCTGCTCGACTATCCCAACACCGTCAACCGGCGCAATGTCACGCTCACCGAACGCCCCGGAGGCATTGCCAGTATCTTTCTGCAGGATAGCTGGAAGATGAATGCCCGCCTGACGGTGAACTATGGCATTCGCTATGACCGCAGCGTAATCCCCGCCTATGGCACCGAAGGAACGGTTGGAAAGAACGGAAGCATTGAGACCGGCGACTTCGATTTCACCGATGGCGATTACGTCGTCCAGCAGTTGCCGGCGCTTTGCAGCGCCCAGGGCCATGCCCCCTGCTTGCCCAGCTCCACCCTGCCGGCCAACGTTGTGGTCGCAACCGGCAAGAAAATCCTGCATGGCACCAAGAACAACGTCGGTCCGCGTCTTGGATTCGCTTACCGGGTGAATAACGGCCTGTCGGTCCGTGGCGGCTATGGGATCGTGTACGACAACTGGGCTGCCATCATCCAGGCCACGCAGAACTACCAGGGATCGTGGCCCGATACCGGGACCTTGCAGATCAGCAACGCCAACACACCGGCAGCGGGTGGAGTTTACGTTTCAGGACAGAATCCCTTCGCGGCCAATCCGGGCAACTACCCGGCCATGACCCCCTTCACTTCGTCCAATGCGGGCAACTATTACGTCTCGCCGTATCTCAAGAATCCCTACTCGGAACAGTACAACCTGGGACTCGAGCAGCAGCTCGGCCACGGTTCCATCGTGGCTGTCAACTACGTGGGCTCGGCAACCCATCGCATGGACGTAGGCGGCTACTACAACACCGGCAGCGTGTGCGGCTCCCCGTGTCCCTACGCTTCTTACACTGCCCGAATAGCGGCCAACGCTACGGGACAGCCCTACCCCTGGGCTCCCTACCCGGTGAAGAGCTGGGATCATAGCGCAGCCAGCGCATCCTACAACGCGTTGCAGGCCGCGCTGAGAGGCCGTTACGCCTCCGGCTTGAGCTATATGGTTTCCTACACCTGGAGCAAGACTCTCGATGAGGGCTCGGACGGTTTCTTCGGCGCCGAAGGCGGCGTTCCGGAAGACCCATACAATCCCAGGGGCAGCCGCGGTCCCGCTGGTTATAACATTCCGCAAATGTTCGTTGTCAACGGCGAATACGCGATTCCGGTGGGAAAAGGGCAGGCATTTTCAACCGGAAGCAGGCTGGCTGACTACGTCCTTGGCAACTGGCAACTCAACGGAATCCTTACCGGAAGGTCGGGGCAGAACTTCAACGTCCTGTCTGGAGGAGATATTGCCGAAACCGGAAATGGCGGCACGTATGAGCGGGCAAACAAGGTCGGCAATCCCTACCAATCCGGCTCCATTGCGGCGAACCCGGGCTGCACGCCACCGGCGGGCAACACGCGGACCCGCTACGAGTGGTTCAATCCCTGCGCGTTTGAGACTCCGGCCGCCGGCACCCTGGGCACAAACGGGCGCAACGATTTGGAGTCTCAAAACTTCTGGAATCTGGACACGTCCGTCTTCCGCTTCTTCCCCGTCTGGGATACTCTCCAGTTGAAGATCGCCGCCGAGGCATTCAACACCCTCAACCATCCGGTCTTTGGATCCCCCGGAGCGACCACAACCACCACCTCAACCTTCGGCGAGGTTACAGGAACGCAGACCGGAAACTCGAACCGTATCGTACAACTCTCGGTAAAGATCGAGTTCTAGAACTGGCGGCATTGAAAGTGGCATTTGCCGAGGCGAATGCCACTTTGCTGTGTGGATACGGAAATTATGCAACCAGCTAGTGCGGTGAATCCGAAGTTCGTTGAAGAACAACCGCAGAT
>JBAUCP010000030.1:0-2817 GCA_049677625.1 Occallatibacter sp.
GCCCAGCACCTCGCCCATGATCGTCATCTGGAAGCCGCTGCCGTAGTATTCTTCGAGCTTCTTCTCGAGCTCCGCACCATACGCGGCAAAGTTCCGCGCCCCCAGGCCTCCCGTCATGCTGCTCACGTTGAAGGCATACCCGCGCAGAAATTTATCGCTCTTCGTATCGATATTCCTGAAGCGCGGAACAATTGCCCCGCCGCCCATCAATTTGTCGCCTTTTCTGCCGCGCGCCTCGGGCACGGAGGCCACTACCCCCGCTCCGTAGATCTGGTCGGTGAGGTAACGGCCCACCAGGCCGCTCGAATTGGCCAGCCCCGAGTTCAGCAGCAGGCGCGTGCTCTCGAGTGTTCCCGCGGCCAGCACCACCACGCGCGCCTTCACGCTCATCTCGCGGCGCGAGATCCGGTCGACAAAGTTGCAGCCGTTGGGCAGCCCGGTGTTCTTGTCCACCGTAAGCTCGCGCACCACCGCGTTGGCAATGGAGTGCAGGTTGCCGGTCTGCTCGGCGTCCGGCAGCAGCAGATTCACTGAGCTCGCCAGGCCGTTCACGCCCAGCGCGCGCCGCTGCTTGCACACCGGAACGTTGCGAGGCTTGGCTGCCGCAATGAACCGCTGCATCGAGGCTGACCAAGGATCGTCATCCAGAATGAATGCGCCGTCCGGCATCTGCGGCGGCCCGTCCAGTGCGCCGGCCACGCGAAAGATTCGCTCCACGCGCGAGTAGTAGGGAGCCAGGTCCGCATGGCCGATCGGCCAGTCTTCGCCGAAGCCGTCGTGCGACTTGCATTTGAACTCGTAGTCGCTCAGCCGGAACGACTGCCGCGACCAGAACAGCGACCGTCCGCCGAAGAGGCGCACGCGCACCCAGTTGTAGGGCTGGTCCGGCTCAAACGTGTAGGGAACCTCCTGCTCGTCAACCCACACGTTGGCGTTGAACTCGTTCGACTGGAAGACGTGCTCCAGCCGGCCCGGCGGCCTGAAGCCGCGGTAGGGCAAGTCGCTGGCGGGCAGGCGCTCGGCATCTTTGTTCACGTCCGCAACCGGCCCGGCATTCAACATCAGGCAGCGGATGCCCGCTTCGGTCAGTATCTTGGCGGCCATGCCGCCTGAGTGACCCGACCCGATAATCAGCACATCGTAGACTTCATTTTTCATGATTCGATTTCATCGCCCGGCGTTGAAGTGAATTTGGCGTTTGAATTGCAATTATCGGGGATAAGCAGGAAACGTCTGCGCCCCTTTGGGCATGGCCAGCACGTGCGGCGGCGTGTGCGCGTAGGCCGGATTTTCCCCGTAGAGGTCCGGCTCGATCGGCGACCAGTAGATCGCCACCTCCGTGCCCGGCTCCGCGCCCACTGAGGGCACGGAGTCCCACGCCTTTGAGTTGACGGTCGCGTTGCGGATGTCGTCGTGCGCAATGTTGATGAAGCCGGCGTGCGGCTCCGTCGGCGGGTTGTCGCTCATCCACGTGCGCAGCCACGGCTTCAGCAGTTCGCCGGCCTGCGCGTCGTCGAGCTTTGCAAAGGCAGCCTTGTACTTTTCCTGCGCTGCGGACTCCAGCCAGTCCAGCCCGCCCGCGTAGGTCTTCTGGCGCGGCTCGGGCGAGCTGCCGATCAGGAAATCGAGGAACATGGGCGTCTGCGCTTCCACCGCGCCTGGCTTGCCATTCAACGGAGGCAGCAGCACGTCGCTCAGCCGAGTCAGCGTGCTCATCTGCGTTGGCGTAAAGAAGCGCAGGTCGGACGTCGCAATCTCATCGGCCAGCTCGGTGATTGGCATCGGCGTCCGCGAGTTCAGCCCCAGCGTCCACGGCACGGGAGCCGGGGGCGGCAGGGTGGGATCGTTGATCTTTTGTGCACGGGCCACTTTTCCCGCAACGAAAAACGAAACAAGAGCCCGTACAAAATCACGGCGCAGCATAAACACTCCAAAGCAACCGAATCCAAGCTACACGGCGACCTCTTGCTGCGTCTACCGGAAATGAGCTTAACCTGTTCGTGCGCGATTCCGATCTCTCCCATCGCCGCATTCGCAGGAACGCTGTGGCAGGTCGTCCCGGAGGGACGCAACGAGAATAGCCCAGGGGAAGTCCGCCACAGCGGACGCACCCCTGGGAACGCATTCGCCTCGCAGACACCGCCCCGGAGGGGTGGCGTGAAACCCGCCGATAATCTCTGTAGCTGCTTACGCCGTCGTCTCGATCCTCGCACTTCGCGCATCGGCCATCGTCCCCGCAACATCTAAACTGAAAACGTCGTCGCCGAAATCTGGCGCAGCCCCAAAAGGAGCCGATCGAATGCAGGCAGCGGTTGTGAATGTTCTGGGTCAGTCGCCCAAGTATCAATCGTTCCCCGATCCGGTAGCGCAGGAGGGCGAAGCGCTCGTCCAGGTGCGCGCCGCCGGGCTGCACCCGATCGTGAAAGGCCTGGCCAGCGGCTCTCACTACGCCAGCGGCGGCGAATTGCCCGCCATTCCCGGCGTGGATGGCGTCGGCACCCTTGAGGACGGCAGCCGCGTTTACTTTCTCTTTGTCCGCCGGCCCTGGGGAACTATGGCCGAGCGCGCCGCCGCTCCGAAGTCGAAGTGCATTCCACTGCCGGACGGCCTTGACGATCTCCAGGCCGCGGCCATCGCCAATCCCGGTATGTCCGGGTGGCTCTCGCTCAAGAGCCGCGCCGGCGTATCGGCCGGTGAAACCGTGCTCATCCTCGGGGCTACGGGCGTGGCCGGCCAGCTCGCCATTCAGTCGGCGCGGCTGCTGGGCGCAAAGCGGGTCATCGCCGCCGGCCGCAACGTGGCCGCGCTCGCCCAAGC
>JBAUCP010000031.1:0-5191 GCA_049677625.1 Occallatibacter sp.
CTGACCGGCTCAGACCTCATGACTCCTCAGTTTTGCCTCATGATGGCTGAAGCGCAGTTGCGCGCCGGCCGGCCGGGGGAAGCGCTCGCGGCTCTGTCGCGCGGGCTCAGGTATGTTGACACACACCAGGAGCGCGCGCACGAGCCTGAACTGCATCGGCTGCGCGGCGAGATCCTGATTGCCCAGGGCGCCGGCGCAGCGGGTGAGGCCAGCCTTCGCCGTGCGATCGAACGCGCGCAGGCGCAGCAGGCGAAGATGCTCGAGCTGCGCGCGGCGATTGCACTCGCCAGGCTGCGCCGGGATCAAGGGCAGGCCGCCGAGTCCGCCGCTCTGCTGCAGCCGCTGGAAGCGTGGTTCCAGGAAGGGCGCGATCTGCCGGAGCTGGTTGAGGCGCGCGCGATTCTCGCGTCCCTTGGCCACGCGGCGCCAAGTTCGGTTGGGCCTATCTCCTCTTCTGCGCAGCCTGAAGCGATTGAAAGCCAGCCCGGCGCAAGGCCATAGGATGCATGCCATGGATGGTCCAGCGGCTACGCCTGTATTGACCTATGCAGGCGCGGATGGCTCACACACCGTACCGCTGGAGAGCGAGTCCACTTCGATAGGCCGCCTTCCCGATCAGGACCTTGTGCTCAAGGAGAGTTGCGTATCCCGGCGGCATGCGGTGATCCACCGGCGCGATGCCGGTTGCGAGCTGGTGGACCAGGGCAGCACGCAGGGCACTTACGTAAACGGGGTCAAGGTGGAGCGCGCTCTGCTGCAGCACGGCGACGTGCTGCAGTTCGGCTCGCCGCGGGCACTCAGGATTCGTTTTCAGTCCGGTGCAGCAGACGCAGGCCCGTCGCACTCCTCGCTGGCCGGCGACCTGCTTACGGCGATTACCCGATTTGCCGGCCCGGTAGACGGCGAGCGAACGGCTGCTCTCGAGATAGAGCAACTCAACTTCCTGCTCAACGCCGCGCGCAAATTGAATGCCGGCGGCGCCAAGGACGACATCCTGCACGCCCTGCTCCAGCTTTCGATTCAGCTCACATCGGTCGAGCGTGGATTCGTCTTCCTGCGTGAGGAAGGCGAGATGCGGCTGGCGCTGGGGCTGCGCTCCGACGGCGCGGCAATCGAGGAGGACTCCACCGTGTCGCGGCGCGCCATGCAACGGGCCATGGAGAGCGACTCCAAGTTCCTGGTGAGCGATACGCAGGCCGATCTCGACGCCGGAAACTGGGCCAGCGTCGTAGACAACTCCATCCGATGCATCTACTGCATTCCGCTGCGCAAGCACGCCGCCTCCGCTGACCAGCGCCTACTCCTTGGTTTGCTCTACCTCGACAGCCAGTTGTCCGCGGGCCACATGAGCACCATCGGCCACCAACTGCTGGACACAATTGCCACCGAGGCAGCCACGCTGCTGGACAATGCGCTGCTTGCGGAGGCGGAAGTCAAGGCGCGCCGGGCTGCCGAGGAGCTGGCCGTGGCCGCCAGGATTCACGCCGGTTTGATGGCCATCGCTTTGCCCACGCTCTCTTACGCCGCGCTGAAGGCCAAAACCGTGCCTTGCCTCGAAATCGGCGGCGATTTCTACGATGCGCTGGCCGTTGAGGACGGACTGTATGTAGTGATGGCCGACGTCTCCGGCAAGGGCGTTCCCGCTTCCATTGTTGCCGCCACGCTCCAGGGCATCGTTCACGCGCAGATGCTTGCCGGCCAGGGGCTCGCGGAGATTGCCGCGCTCGTCAACCGTTTCCTTTGCTCGCGCAACGTGGGCAAATACGCAACCATGGTTCTGCTCAGGCTCAGTCCAGACGGACGCGTCGACTACGTAAACTGCGGCCAGGTCCGTCCGCTGCTGGTGTCTGAAGCAGGTGTGCGCCGGCTGGAAGAAGCCAATCTCATGGTTGGCCTGATTCCAAATGCGGCATACGCCGCCGCGCAGTGCCGGCTGGCTCCCGGCGAACGGATTCTGCTGGCGACAGACGGCGTTACCGAGGCCGAAAACAGCTCCGAAGAGCCATTCGGGGACTCACGGTTTGAGGCCGCGGCCCGCGTGGAGCGGATCGACGGAATTCTCGACCGGGTAGCGGATTTCCTGGATGGAGAGCCCGCGCAGGACGACTGCACATTGCTGGAGATTCAATACCAGGGCTAGTGTCCGTTCTTCACTTTTCCACGCCCTGTTGGCGCACAACGCCCGCCGCAATCATGGAAGCAATTTCCAGGTCATCGTAGTGGAAGGATCGCAGCACTTCACGCGTGTTGGCTCCCAGTGACGGCGGCGCTGTGTCCGGCAAAGTATCCACTTCATCAAATAGGACAGGCTGAGGCAGAGTGCGTTTTATCTCCGGCGGATAGTTATCGCCGACGTTAAAGAACCCAACATCGGCCAGGTGCGGATCGTGGAGGAGATCGTCAAGGCGCGTCACTGGTGAGCAGGGAACGTCCAGCCGGGACAGCGTCTCGACCCATTCCGCTGTAGTCCGCTCCGTCAATACTGAAGAGACTACGGCATAGAGGTCGTCGAGGCGCTCGCTCCGGGAGTGTGGATCGACGAACCAGGCCTCGGCGCAGATATCGGAGCGGCCCACCTCACAAAAGAAGCGCCGCCACTGTTCTGCGGTGTAGGGTAGAACCGCGATCCAGCCGTCCCGAGTGCGGTAGGGGCGTCTATCGCGAGCGAGAACTCGCGGGTAGCCGACGCTTCCGTCGTTCTTGAAGGTAGCTTCTGCAAGATGCTCGTTGAGCACGAAAGATGCCATTGCCTCAAACATCGGAACCTGGATGTGGATCGCCTTTTCGCGCCCGCGTTCTCTGGCGACAACGGCAGCCAGGATGCCATACACGGCGTAAAGTGCGCCGACTTTGTCGGCAAGTATGGTGGGAATGAAACGCGGTTCCTCGCCTTGCCGCTCGGCCAAACCAGCCAGGCCGCTTGCCGCCTGGATAATGTCGTCGAAGGCCGGCCGGTCCCTGTAGCGGCCCTGTTGCCCGAAGCCGATCGCCGAACAATAGATCAAGCGTGGATTCAGCTCGGCGACAGCGTCAAACCCAAGCCCTAACCGCTCCACAGCCTCGATCCGCATGTTGTGGAGAAATATGTCGGAGCCGGCAATCATTCTCCGCGCTACAGCCTTGCCCGCTTCGGTCTTGAGGTCGATGGCGATCGCCTTCTTGTTGCGATTGTTGCTCAGATAGAGCGCACCGTTGCCACCAACCCCGGGATGAGACGCCCGTGCAATCTCGCCATCGAGCGGTTCGATCTTGACGACACTCGCGCCCAGATCGCCGAGAATCTGCCCGGCCAGTGGGCCCAATACGACGGAGCTGATCTCGAGGACTCGAATACCGGTCAAGAGTGGCTTCATGGTCGCGTCCAGGAGTGCGATCTTTCTCTGCTCAGCGGAAAATCAATGCGGCGCCGAAGCATGATCATAGACGATCTTTCCGTCAACGATCGTCATATCCACCTGCGTGGATTCGATCTGGACGGGATCGATGTGGAAGATGTCGTCGGAGAGAACAACCACGTCCGCGAGCTGGCCTGGAACAAGGGCGCCCTTGATGAGCTCTTCGCCTTCGGCGTATGCGGCGTTCACGGTGTAGGCCTTCACGGCCTGGGCGACGGTCACCTTCTCTGAGGGGATCCAGCCATCCGGGTTTTTCCCATCGATGGTGCGGCGCGTGACCGCGGCGTAGATGCCCATGAGCGGAGACAGCGGAGCCACCGGCCAGTCGGAGCCGAAGCAAACCGTCGCTCCGGAATCGATCAGGGAGCGGAAGGCGTATGTCGTCTTGATGCGTTCTGGACCGATGCGGTTCTCAGCCCATCGGCCGTCGTCGATCGCCTGGTAGGGCTGCACGGAAGCGATCACGTGAAGCTGAGCGAAGCGTGGAATATCGGCGGGCAACAGCGTTTGCGCGTGCTCGATGCGGCTGCGGCGGTCGCGCGCACCGTCTTCCCTCTCAAGGCGCTCATAGAAATCCAGAATCGTATGGTTGGCGCGGTCGCCGATCGCATGGGTAATCAACTGCAGGCCGGCCTTGTCGGCAAGCTGGAACTCGGCGTACATCTTTTCGGGATCGCGAAGCTGGTCTGAGGCTATGCCGAAGTTCGCAGGGTTGTCCGTGTAAGGTTCGGTGAACCACGCAGTGGATGCGCCCAGACCGCCGTCCGCAAAGCTCTTGATGCTGCCGATATGAAACCATGAGTTGCCGAAATCGGCCTGAACGCCGAGGTCCGCGAGCTCCTGGGCGTAGTTGAGCGAGAGAGCTTCCGCCACGCGAACGGTGAGCTTTCCCTGCCCGTATAGGGACTCGATGACGCGCAGGCGCAAAGGGCCGTCAGGATCGTGGGCGGAGACTGCCATCTCCTGCACGCTGGTGACGCCGTTGCGCGCGGCCACAGCTTGCATGGCCAGGAAGTCTCCCTTCACCTGTCTAAACGAAGGGGCTGGGACGGCGGAAAAGATGAGCGATGTGGCGGCATCTTTGAAGATGCCGGTGGGATTGCCGTCTTTGTCGCGGAGAATAACGCCGCCGGGAACATCTTTCGTGTTGCGGTCGACGTGCGCAAGCTGCATCGCCAGCCGGTTGGCGACCAGCATGTGCAAGTCAGTGCGGCTCACGGCGACCGGATTGTCCGGCGTAACTTCGTCGATCAGCTCGTGCGTGGGCAGGGCGCGGGAGGGCCAGCGCTGTTCGTCCCACAGGCCATTTAGAATCCAGGCGCCCCTGGGGATGGTTTTTGCGTAGGCCGCAATGCGTTCGCGGAACTCGGCTGCCGATTTTGCACTGGTGAGGTGTACTCCCAGTTCGTCCTCGCCTCCTACCATCACGTGGACGTGGCTATCGTTAAAGCCAGGAAGCGCGCGGCGGCCGTTCAGCCGCACGATCCGCGTGGCAGGACCCGCGAGCGCGAGCATCTCCGCGGTTGTGCCGGTTGCGATGATCCGGTTGCCGTCGATGGCAACCGCTTCCACCTCGGGATGCGCGGGATCTTCGGTCCAGATCTTACCGTCCACCAGCAGCAACGTGGCCGAGCCGGTGTTGAGGCCGGAAGCCTGCGCCACGCAAGCAGAAGGATGCGCGATGATCGCTGCAAAAACCAGAACCAGCGGGATAAGCCGGGCAGTGCGTCGCATCAAGTCCTCCGGTCAGGCTCTAGTGTGGTGAATCCGAAGTTCGTTGAAGAACAACCGCAGAT